>DATNBT010000561.1:0-5872 GCA_035571855.1 Vicinamibacterales bacterium | reverse complement strand
GTGAAGCTCGCGGCGAAGCGCCGGATCCGCGCAGCGGGCGTCGACGAACGCGTCACGTTCGCCGGGCGGGCACAACAGTGCTTCCGCCAGCACGCCCTTCGCCGCCCGCCACGCTTCTGCGTCCATTCAACTACAAACCCTGCATCTGGCGTCTCAGCCAGAGTTTTGCGGTCGCCCACTCGCGTTTCACCGTCGCGGGCGAAATTTCCAGGACCTCCGCAATCTCCTCGACCGTCAGGCCCGCGAAGAACCGCATCTCCACGATTTCCGCCTGACGCTTGTCGAGATCCGCCAGCGTCGAGAGCGCCGTGTGCAGCGCGAGCACGTCGACCGGATCGGCTTCTCGTGCCGGCGACGGCACGCCCGAGATCGACACGGGATCCGCGGGGCCGGCGTCGCGCTTGACGGCGCGCTTGCGCCTCGCGTGATCGACGAGCACCCGGCGCATCATCTTGGCGGCGATGCCGAAGAAGTGCGCGCGGTTTTCCCAGGAGACGCCGCGCTGCGGCAGCAGGCGGATGTACGCTTCGTTGACGACGGCGGTCGGCTGCAGAGTCCGGCCCGCGCGGTCGTGGCGGAGGTAGCCGGCCGCCAGACGGCGCAGCTCGCCCTGCACGCGCTCCATCAGCTCGCCTTCGGCGTCGCGCGATCCCTTGCGCCACCGTTTCAAGAGCTGTGTAACGTCGTTGCCAGACGTGGGCGGATTGCTCACTGGGGTGGCGCTAGAGTAAATCGGCGCTTCGCAAAAAGCCATAGGAGCCCTCATCAATCTCAGCGGAAACCGGGCGGCGCCACGCGACGCTTCGTGGCCCGCTCGAACGCATAGGCCAGCTCGATGAGGCGCGCCTCGCTGCACGCGCGCCCCGCGAAGCTCACCCCGAATGGTGCCGGCCGCGCGTCGAATCCCTCTGGAAACCGTGAAGACGGTGCGTTCGGCACGAGGGCGAACGGCACGATGACTGTCGGGTACCCGACGCGCGCGGAAATGCCCGCGCCCGCCGGCCCGGGGAATAGCAGCGCGTCGAGATGCTCGGCCTGCATGACCTCATCAATACCGTGCGTGCCGGCCAGGCGCACGTCCTTGGCCCGGTCCGCCTGATATCGCGCGCGATCGCGCTCCACGTCCATCTCGTCGGAGATATCGAGATTGCTCTGCCCGTACTTCAGCGTGCCCGCTTTCGCGTGCTTGAGGTTCCATTCGCGAAGCTCGGTCAGCGTCTTGATGGGCGACGCGGTGCCCAGGCTGGCCAGCCACGCGTTGAAATCGCGCTTCATGCCGTACTTCAATCCGACGGCGCAGTCCGCGTCCCTGCCCCGCGCGTTGTCCGCGCCCGAGCAGATATTCCACCTGGTGAAGTTGTTCCCGGGATTCGGGTCGACGACGCTCGGGATGTTCGCGGGATCGACGACGACGGCGCCCTTCGACTTCAGTGCCGTCAGCGCATTCGCCATCGAGATCTGCTGTTCGGGCGTGAGGTGATCGTAGAAAACCGCGCGCGGGACGCCGATGCGCGCGCCTTTGAGCCCGCCGGCGCGCAAGTACCGCGTGTAGCTGTGACCGGGAGGTGGCGGACAGGTGTTCGTCGCGGGATCGTGGGGATCGGGAGTCTTTCCCTCGAGCACGCCGAGCATGATCGCCGCGTCGGTGACGGTGCGTGCCATCGGTCCCGGCGTGTCCTGATCGGCGGTGATCGGAATCACGCCGTACCGGCTGATGCGGCCGACCGTCGGCTTGATGCCGGCGAGCATGTTCTGATTCGACGGACTGAGGATCGATCCCGACGTCTCCGTGCCGACGTTCGCGGCCCAGAAGCTCGCGTTCGTCCCGATGCCGGAGCTCGATCCTCCGGTCTGCAGCGCGGGGCGGCCGTCGAACGTCTCGTCGCGCGGATCGCGGCGCGGATCGAACGGGTTGAATCCAAAGCCGCCGAGCGAGTTGTAGTTCGTCGGCATCGGCGTCGGGTCGCCGGCGACCCAGTTGGCGAGCTCGGTCATCCCGGTCTTGGCGATGATGATGGCGCCGGCCGCGCGAAGATTCGCCGTCAGCGTCGCCTCGTACGGCGGCACCATTCCGGCGAACGCGAGCGCTCCACCCGTAGTCGGCATCATCGTCGTATGAATGTTGTCCTTCAGCGCGACGGGAATGCCGTGCAGAGGACCTCGAATATGTCCTGCGGCGCGCTCGCGATCGAGGCGACCGGCTTCCTGGAGCGCCCTCGGATTCACGTACAGCACCGCGTGTAGGACGGGTTCGTACGTTGCTATACGCGCCAGATACTGGCGCACCAGCTCAACGGAGGTGACGCGTCCCGACGCCAGCGCCTGCTGCATCTGCGGAATGGTCGCTTCGACGACAGAAAAGGCGTGCGATTGTGCGACCGGACGTGCAGCGGCAGGAGTGGTCTGGGCCGCAAGAAGAATCGAAAAGACTAGTGCATTCATGACGCCTCATCATAGGACCTGGCCGGTGGCCGGCCTCCTCTTCGCCTCCGGCTTCTGCGCGCTCGTGTATCAGATCGGCTGGCTCCGCGAGTTCCGTCTCATTTTCGGCGCATCCACAGCCGCCTCCGCGGCCGTGCTGGCCATCTTCATCGGTGGTCTGGGTTTCGGCGGCTGGCTGCTCGGCAGGCGTGCCGACGCGCACACCCGTCCGCTGGCTTTGTACGCGCAGCTCGAAGGGATCGTGGCTCTTTCGGCCGCCGCGAGCCCGCTGCTCCTCGCGCTCGTGCGCCAACTCTATGTCGTCCTCGGCGGCACGCCGCGGCTCGGCCTCGCCGGCGGCACGATCGTCCGCCTGCTCCTCAGCGCGCTGGTGCTCGCCATTCCGACGGTCGCCATGGGCGGCACGCTGCCCGCCGCCGCGCGCGCGATCACCGGCACGGGCGACGAACGCCGCCGTCAGCTCGCGCTGCTCTACGGCAGCAACACGATCGGCGCCGTCACGGGCTGCCTGCTCGCGACGTTCCTCGCGCTCGAACTCTTCGGCACGCGCTCGACGCTGTGGCTCGCAGCCGCCGTCAATCTGATCGTCGCAATCACCGCGCGGCAGATGGATCGTGCCTTCGTCAGTCCGCCTGAAGGCGGGCACTACCCGGAAGAGGCAGGGTCCGGCTTCAGCCGGACGGACTCGATTGAGGCTCAGGCGCCGGTCGGATTTGTTCTCACCGCGTCCGCCGTCGTCGGCTTCGCGTTCTTCCTGATGGAGCTGGTCTGGTACCGGATGCTGGGCCCGCTGCTCGGCGGCTCGGTGTTCACCTTCGGATTGATCCTTGCGGTCGCGCTCGCGGGCATCGGCGTCGGCGGCCTGATCTACTCGCTCGTCGGCGTCGATCGACCGGCGACGGTGAAGGCGTTCGCGTTCACGTGTCTGCTCGAAGCCGTGGCGATCGCCGCGGCGTTCGCCCTCGGCGACCGGCTCGCGACGCTTGCGATCGTGTTCACGCCGTTCAGCCGCATCGGCTTCCTCGCGCAGGTCGGCGGATGGACCGCCGTAACGGTCGTCGTCGTCTTCCCCGCCGCATTCATCGCCGGCTACCAGTTTCCGCTGCTCGTCGCGTTGCTCGGCCGCGGACGCGAAGGGCTCGGACGCCAGCTCGGACTCACCTACGCGACCAACACCATCGGCGCGATCATCGGATCGCTCGCCGGCGGCTTCGGCCTGCTGCCCTGGCTGAGCGCGCCTGGCGCGTGGCAGCTCGTGGCGTCGATGCTGCTCGTGCTCGCCGCCGTCGCCATGTTCGTGCGCATTCGTGACGCGGGCGTCGAGTTCCTGCCGCAGCTGGCGCTGATCGCGTTGACGATCGCGCTGCTCACGGCGACCGGACCGACCGCCGCCTGGCGTCACACGCCGATCGGCGCCGGACGCGTGCCGGTCGCCACGTTGACGTCCGCGAACAAGTGGCTGGCCTGGGCCCGGTCGTGGCAGCGCTTCGTCGTCTGGGAGGGCGACGGCGTCGAGAGCAGCGTCGCGCTCGGCCAGGACAGCGGCGGCTACGCGTTCATCGTCAACGGCAAATCCGACGGCAGCGCGATTGCGGACGCGGGCACGCAGGTGATGCTCGGCGCGCTCGGCCCGATTCTGAACCCGTCGGCGAAACGCGGCCTGGTGATCGGCCTCGGCACGGGCAGCTCGGCGGGATGGCTTGCGGCGGTTCCGGCGATGCAGCAGGTCGACGTCGTCGAGCTCGAGCCGCTCATCGTCGGCGTCGCGCAGGCGTGCGCGCCGGTGAACCACGACGTCCTCAACAACCCCAAGGTCCGTCTGACGATCGGCGACGCGCGGGAATGGCTGCTCCTCACGCCGGAACGCTACGACGTCATCGTGTCGGAGCCGTCCAACCCGTTCCGCGCGGGCATCGCCAGCCTCTTCACGCGCGAGTACTACCAGGCGGCCAACGCGCGGCTGAGCGACGACGGTGTCTTCCTGCAGTGGGTGCAGGGCTACGAGATCGACGCGCGGACGATGCGGACGATCTACGCGACGATGGCGTCGGCGTTTCCGTACATCGAGACGTGGCAGACGACCGTCACCGACACCGTGCTCGTCGCCTCCAAGCATCCGCGGTCGTATCGATCGGCGGTCCTGTCGCCGCTGATTCAGCAGGAGCCGTTCAAGACGGCGCTGCGAGCGGCGTGGCACACGACGAATCTGAACGGCCTCTTCGCGCATTACATGGCCGGCAACGAGCTGGCGCAGGCGGTGACGACGATTCCCGGCGTCGAGCACAACGAAGACGATCGCAACGTCGTGGAGTTCGGCTTCGCGCGCACGGTCGGCCGCACCGGCACGCCGATGATTCAGGAGATCCGCGGTCTGGCGCAGCAGCTCGGATCAGGCGTGCCCGTCGTCGACGGCCGGCCGCTCGATCCGTCGGTGCTCCACACGGCGCTGCTGAGCTTTTACGCGGCGAGCGGCTACGCGGCGAATCTGAACGCCGAAGGCTCCGACAAGGAACGCGCGCGACAGCTTGCGATTCAGGCGTTCTACACGCGCAGTGACGCCGCGGCCGTGCGCGCGAACTGGCAGTCGCAGACCGACGGCCCTCGCGATCCCGTCGAGCTCGCGATGCTGGCCATCGTCGAAGCCGGCGCCGGATCCGACGCCGCCCTGCCCTACATCGAGCAGATCCGCAGCTACGACGAGGCGGAAGCCGACGTCGCGCTCACGACGCTGCTCGCGCGCCAGGGCAAGCTCGACGCGGCGGCGGCGGCGCTCGAGAGCGGACTGCGATGGATGACGATCGATCCCTGGCCGCTGCAGATGATGAAAGAGCGCGCGCTGGCGCTCGCCGAGCAGCTAGGACGCCAGAACCCGGTGCTCGCGCGTCGGATGATCGCCGCCCTGAAGCTTCCGCTCGCCGCCGGCGCGCTGCCCGACGATCGGCGCCAGACGGCGGCGATGCTGACGCGGGTCGCCGGCCTCGCCGCCACGTGCAAAGAGCCGCTGCACGCGCTCGAACCGTATTCGCCGTGGGACGGCGACATGCTGCTGCTCCGCCGCGACTGTTATCTCGCGACGAACGATCCGCTGTTTCCAACGGCCCAGGAGGAGCTGCAGACGTACGCCGAGCTCGAGCCGCAGCCCTTCATGCGGCTCCGGCCGCTTACGGCGCGTTGAAGCTGACGTCGGGCCACTCTCTTCGCGCCATCAGCACGCGTTCGGTCCGCACGGCGTTGATGCGGCGCATCAGCGCCTGCCGTACATGCGCGCCGTCGCTCGACGCGAACTGCCAGTCGATCGGCTGATTCTTCGTCAGTTCCAGCGTCGTCCACTTCGCCCGCATCAGCCCGACGCGGTTGTGATCGTGCGTGCCGAGCAGCAGATGCGCCATCTCGTGAGCCATCGCGCGGCCGAGCAGCTCGCCTTCGTCGA
>DATNBT010000560.1:0-15299 GCA_035571855.1 Vicinamibacterales bacterium | reverse complement strand
TCATCGCACGGATCTCTTCGAAGTCGGCCGTGCGGCCCGCTGCGCCTTCGATGTCGAAGCGATCGGCATCCATCCAGCCCGGTCCGCCGGACAGGCGATAGTCGGGGACGTTGAACGCATACCGGACGAGCATGTGCAGCGTCGCGTTCACGGCGCTGAAGCGCGTCGGAAACGTCGAGACGCGGACGATGCCCTGCTGAGAGGTGTTGACCTTGACGGATGCGGCCTCGAAGGCGGGCCTCGGCGTCTGTGCCGCGGCCAGCACCAGGACCGCGGCCGGAAGGACGAGCTTTCTCATGCGGCCTTAGACACCGATGGCCGCGTTCCAGGCCTCCATGTACTTGTAGCCGCCGCCCGTGCTGAACAGAACAACGGTCTCGTCGCGACTTATCTTCTTCGCCGCCACGAGCTTCTGAATCGCCGCCATGCCCGCGCCGCTTTCAGGTGCGGCGAGCATGCCTTCGAGCCGCGCGATGTCCTTGCAGGCGCTCATCAGCTCCTGGTCTGTGGCGGCGACGGCTTCACCGCCGCTCGCATAGAGATCCTCGAGAATCAGAAAGTCGCCGAGCGCTTTGGGCACGCGCAGCCCTGACGCGACCGTCGACGCGTGGTCCCACTTCTCCGAGACATCCGCATGCTGCTCGAACGCGCGGACGATCGGCGCGCATCCCGCCGCCTGCGCCGAGATCATGCGCGGCCGCTTTCCTTTCAGCAACCCCATCGCGTCGAGCTCCTCGAACGCTTTCCACATGCCGATCAGCCCGACGCCTCCGCCCGTCGGATACACGATCACGTCCGGCAGCGCGCCGTCGAACTCCTCCCACAGCTCGTACCCCATCGTCTTCTTCCCTTCGATGCGGTACGGCTCCTTGAGCGTGGAGACTTCGAACCAGCCGTGCTTCGGCGCCTCTTTCGCGATGAACGCGCCGCAGTCGGAGATGAGGCCGTCGAGCAGATGCACGTCCGCGCCGAACGCGCGGCATTCGAGGATGATCGCGGACGGCGTGTCCTTCGGCATCGCGATGACGCAGCCGAGACCGGCGTGCGCCGCATACGCGGCGGCCGCCCCGCCGGCGTTGCCCGCGGTCGGCAGCGCGATCGTCTTCACGCCGACGGCCTTCGCGACGCTCACCGCGGCCGACAGTCCGCGCGCCTTGAAGGAGTTGGTGGGGTTCTGCCCCTCATCCTTTATATACAGGTGGCGCAGGCCGACGGCCTCGCCGAGCCGGTGCGCGCGCACCAGCGGCGTCATCCCTTCCCCGAGCGACACCGGCGGCGAGGGCGGCAGCACTTCTTCGTAGCGCCACATCGAGCTGACGCGGTCCTTCAGCGATCCGCGATTGAGCGTGCGCTTCGCTTTCGCCAGGTCGTACCGTGCGAGCAGCGGCGAGCCGTCGTGCGGACAGAGATTCTGCGGCCGGGTGTGATCGAGCGTGGCCCTGCATTTCGGGCATTCGAGATGCGACAGCGTCGACGCGGACATCGGCAACGAGTGATTCTATCGAACCTCGCCGCAGGGCCGCGCCCATGCCGTGCCGACGGCCGCGCCGTCGCGAATGCGGACGGACTGTCCAGGAAAGCCGTTGAACACGAAGATGACGTCGAGCGCATCGTCCTGGCGCTTGCCGTCCGAGAACACGTAGCCGGGAATCACCTGACTGCGGTGCCATCGGGCCGCGGCATCGCGGCGCAGCTCGCGGCACGACATCACCGCCGTCCGCTCGTTCAGCGTCCGGCCCGCCGAATCGCGCTCACGCCGTTCGATCGCTTCCGCGGTGTCGCTCACGCAGAACGGAGCCGACTGAAATCCGTCCGGCAGATACCGGCGGACGAGCGCGGTGTCTTCGTTCGCCTTCAACTGCGCGCTGAGGTCGACCTCGACGCACTGCGGCCCTTTCGAACGCCAGCCGCCGGGAGCGCGCCGCAGCGACTGGTATTCGAGCCGCACGAGGTCCGGAACGAACGCCGGATCGTTCATGGACGCGGTCTTTCTTCCGGAGAGGACGCGCGACAGGATCAGCCGGTCCCCGCCGTCTCCCGCTCTGGACTGCAGCACCTGCGCTGGCTGGCGCAGCCAGTCGTGGGTGATCGGCAGCGCGCTGGTCACCGCGTCCCAGTGATTCTGCGGCTGCCATTCGGTCGCCTCGAGATTGCACTGCTCGTGCTCCGAGCACGTCGAATGGATCGAGAGCAGCCTGTCGACGGCGTCCCCGTCGGCGCGGAACGGCGCCAGCGGCTCGAACCTCTGCGGGATCGCCACGACCTGCGGTGCGGGCTCATTGGCGGAGTCGACGGACCACAGCTTCACCATCGTGCTGTTCCGGTAATCGGCTCCAGTGAGAGTGCCGCTGTCGGCGTCGCCATGATGTCCGCGCCCGAACACCACGACATCCCACGGAGATGCGGCCGTGAAGTGACCCGCGATCAGATCGTCCTGCGCAAACCAGTACGTGTTCTGCCTGAGCGGCGCGGCTTTGAGCTGCGTGGGCGCCAGAAGGAGATCGTGCGCGGTGTCGGCGCACAGCGCCTCCGTCTTCGCGCGCTGCGTGGTGTAGCGCGTCGCCATGTGGCCGGCGGTCAGCACGAGCGAGCGCGTCGTGCCGTCCGGGCATTCGAGCGCGACGACCTTCGTCAGCGACGAGCTGCAGTCGAATTCCAGACGCGCGAAATCGCCGGTCCACGCGCTGTCTTTCAGGCCGCACCCTGTGTTCTCGCTCGGCGTGTCGCCCATGTGCGGACGCAGCACGTCGGCGACCGCCTCCGGACTCCGCGCCTCCGCGCCGAATATCGTGATGCCGCTGTTGGCCAGGCTGCGTCTCGCGATCCACGTGAACCGGTCGCCATGTCCGCCGCGGACGACCGCCGGCGGCACCGGCACTTTCTCCCTGAGAAACGGCAGCGTCGCCGACGCGTTCTGTGCGGCGCCGGCCGCGCGGCTCCGGATCGTCATCCAGCCGTCCTTGAATGAAAACCACCACAGCCGGCTGAATTCCATCAACGATGTGCCCGGCACGGCAGACGCGGAGTTTTCCCGCACCAGCCGCGCGGTCACGTAGTCGTCGGCGCGGAACGGAAACGCGTCGAATTCGAAGTAGGTCGAGTTGTGGCCGTGAGCGAAGTTTTCAGCGCCGAACAGCGTCACGCCAAGCAGAATCACGCGCGCGCGTTCGCGGCAGGCTTCCTGCCCGGGATCGGGATCGCCGTACCCCTGGCGGCACAGCCGGTACGCGTATTCCTGCAGCAGCACGTCGCAGTCCGTCTTCGTGTAGCCGTACGTGGCGTGCCCGTGCCGGTAGCAGAAGTCGTGAAACACGCACGACTGACGGAAGGCCAGCGCGACGTCCGCGCCGGTGCCTTTGTCGAACATCGCCGATTCAGCCAGACGGGGGATGCTGCAGTCGACGCCTTCGCCACGGCCGCCGATGATCGCGCGAATGTCGCTCGACGGCAGGAACGTCGTGACGGTCGGCGCGTTTTCGCGGCTCCACGGCTCGTCGAGGTCGAGATACACGAGCGTCGCAATCCGCGCGGATATGCGGGGCAGCCGTGCGCGTATCCAGAGGATCGCGCCGACGACCAGCACGAGAACCAGGAGCCTTTTCCACAGCGTCGAGCGCAGAATGGCGGCAGATTACACCCATTCCCGGCCGGGTTTGCTATCCTTCCGCGCATGTCGGACACACACGCACACTCCGAGCTTGACCGCCGCGAGTTCTTGAAGCGCAGCGCGCTCGGCGCCGCCGGCGCGGCCGCCTTGCTTCACGGCGGCGGCAGCGTGGCCGAAGCCGCCACGGCAACGCCGCTCGATCTCGCGGAGTGGAGTTACTTCTGGCTCGGCGTGAAGCCGGCGAAGCTCGCGAAAGGCACCGTCGTCAACGGCGAGCAGATGTACGTCGAGTACTTCGCGCCCGCGCAGGTGCGGCATCCGTTCGCGATCGTCTGCGTGCACGGCGGCGGCGGACAGGGACTCGACTGGCTGGCGACGCCGGACGGCCGTCCGGGCTGGGCCCACTACTTCGTCCAGGAAGGCTATCGCGTCTACGTCGTCGATCGGCCGGGACACGGGCGGTCGCCGTTCCATCCGGATCTCCACGGCGCGTTTCCCGCGCGCGCGGCGACTTACGACCAGGTCGCGCGGCAGTTCACGGCGCCGGAGAAGGCGGCGATGCCGTACGGTCCGGAAGCGTTACGTCACAACCAGTGGCCGGGCACCGGAGTGCTCGGCGATCCGATCACCGATCAGACGATCGCCGGACAGGGCGGATCGTTTCTGCCGGATCTCGAACGCACGCATCGCGTGTGGGCCGAGCGCGCCGGCGAGCTCCTCGACAAGATCGGACCGGCCGTCGTCATGACGCATTCGGCGGGCGGACCGTTCGCGTGGATCGCCGCGAACGCGCGTCCGAACCTCGTCGTCGGCCTGCTGCCGGTCGAGCCCGCGGGCCCGACGTTCGGCAATCTGAAGTGGGGCATCACCGCGAGTCCGCTGGTCTACGATCCGCCCGCGTCCGATCCGGCCGAGCTGAAGACGACGAAGGTCGAGCCGAAGGAACAGGGCCGCAGCGCGTACACGCTGCAGGCCGAACCGGCGCGCACACTGAAACACCTTCAGGGCATTCCGATCGGATTGACGACGTCGCCGGCGTCGTATCACTGGCCGTACGACCAGGGGACGGTCGCGTATCTCCGTCAGGCCGGCTGCAGCGTCACGCATATCGAGCTCGAGAAGATCGGCGTGACCGGCAACGCGCACTTCATGATGATGGAGAAAAACAACCGCGAGGTGCTCCAGCCGATTCTCGATTTCCTCGAGAAGACCGTGACGCCGTACGCGACCGCGCACGTTCGTAGCGTCCGCCTTCCGCCTTCGCCGAAGCCACGGCGGACAGGTCAGGCGGACTCGACTGCGATGAAGCTCGCCGACATCGGGCACTTCTGGGTCGGCGTCGAACGCAAGCAGGTGCAGTACGGCGTGATCGCCGGCGCGCCGATGTACGTGCAGTATCTGATCCCGTCTGAAATTCGCCACCAGCTGCCGATCGTTCTCGTCCACGGCGGCAGCGGACAGATGCTCCACTACATGGGCGCGGGCGACGGCGCGTCGGGCTGGGCGCACTACTACGTGCAGGCCGGCTACAAGGTGTATCTCGTCGATCGCGCGGGCCATGGACGTTGCGTCTACCATCCCGACGCGCTCGGTGCGATCAACGCGCAGCCGACGTACGAGCAGATCCTCCCCGACTTCCAGCGGTCCGCGCGCGGGCCGAACAAGCAGTGGCCGGGCACCGGCGAGATGGGCGACCGCCTGGCCGATCAATTCATGGCGAGCCAGAACGCGACGCCGCGGGACACCGAGCTCGCTCGCAGGCTGTGGGCGTCGCACGGCGCGGCGCTCCTCGACCGCATCGGCCCGGCGGTCATTCAGACCCACTCTGCCGGCGGACCGTTCGGCTGGGTCGTCGCGAACGAGCGGCCGTCGCTCGTGAAAGCGGTCATGTGCTTCGAAGGCGCGGGCGCGCCGCTGACCGACGGCACGCTGACGAATCTGCGCGGCGTGCCGATCCTCTACGTCACCGCGGAGAACTCGACGCGCGTGCAGGGCCCCGCCATCGTCGACGCCGCGAACAAAGCCGGCGCGATCGCGGAGCATGTCTACCTCAAGGATCGCGGGCTCCGCGGCAACGGCCACTTCGCGATGTTCGAGAACAACCGGCGCCAGGTGTTCGAGCTCTTCAGGCACTGGGCCGAGCAGACTGTGAAAGCCTGACGCGCCGAGGCATGATCGGCGTCTTTCAAGGTCGCGGCGGGAGACGCACCTGTGAAGTCCGAGTAAGCTGCGCATCAACGGAATGCGTCAGGCCGTCATCACTCGAACCGGTCCGCCCGAGGTTCTGCAGATCCGCGAGGCTCCGGATCCCACTCCTCGCGCCGGCGAGGTCCGCATCGCGGTCCGCGCCGCCGGCGTCAACTTCGCCGACATCATGGCGCGCCTCGGTCTGTATCCGGACGCGCCGAAGCTTCCCGCCGTCGTCGGCTACGAAGTCGCGGGCGTCGTCGATGCCGTCGGCGAAGGCGTCGACGCGTTTCGTGCCGGCGATCGCGTGCTCGCGCTGACGCGCTTCGGCGGCTACGCGAGCGCCGTCGCCGTTCCCGCGGCGCAGGTCTTCGCCGTTCCACCGCCGTTGTCGGACGACGAGGCCGCCGCGATTCCCGTCACCTACCTCACGGCGCACATCGCGTTGTACAAGCTGGCCAACGTGGCGGCGGGCGAAAGCGTCCTGATCTACGGCGCCGGCGGAGGCGTCGGCGTCGCGGCGACACAGCTCGCGAAGCTGCGGAAGGCCATCGTCATCGGCACGGCGTCGACGGCCAAGCTCGAGGCGATTCGCGCGATCGGCGTCGACCACGCCGTCGATCGAACGCGCGACGACGTGCCGGAGGTCGTGCGCCGGCTCACGTCGCACCGCGGCGCCGACGTCATCCTGGATTCAATCGGCGGAAAGAATTTCTCGGTCAGCTACACGCTGCTCGCACCGCTCGGCCGGCTCGTCATCTTCGGCGCCTCGAGCATCGCGGCGGGCGAACGACGCAGCCTGTGGGCCGTGGCGCGGACGGTGCTGTCGATGCGCAGCTTCGGTCCGCTGTCGCTGATGAATCAGAACCGCGCGGTGATGGGATTGAATCTCGGCCACCTGTGGACCGAAGGCCGTCAGCTGCGCGCGGCGATGGACGACATCCTCGCGCACGCCGCCGCCGGCCGGCTGCGTCCTGTCGTCGCGAAGACGTTCCCTCTCGAGCAGGCGGCCGAGGCGCACCGCTACATTCAATCGCGCGGCAATATCGGGAAGGTCATTCTGCGGCCAGCTGATTGACCACCGCGGCCAACGTGTTGGCCGCGAGCCCCGCTCTGCAGTTTCCACGCGTTACAGCCGAAACCAGGTACTTCCACGTTCAGGAGGCTCCCCCATGCGCCGACTGTGTGTCTCCTCGCTCGCCCTTCTCGCGGTTGCCACGGCGGCCCCGGCTCAGACGGTTCCGACGACCGTGCGGCTGACTCCGCAGGCATTTACCAATGGCGTCGATCACAACTGCATCCGATTCACGCAGGTCGAGCCGGAGAAGCTGCTGAAAGACACCAGGGGACTCTTCGCGGCCGTCTCCGTTGATTTTCTCGAGTGCGTCATCGCCGAGGAGTCCAGCTTCGGGACATACATGGGCTCGAGTGTCACCGAGTCCGACAAGCACGATCGCCTGATCAAGGAATACGGGACGCTGCGGATGCTTCGGCGGTGGGACCGGAAGATTGTCGACGACTACGGCAACGTCAAGGGCACGGCGAGCACCATCGAGCAGACCCGATATTCGACGCTGGAGTCGGCGTTCGACAGCTACGAGAGCCGCGTCAACAGCGAGCTCACATCGCACAATCTCGCGCAGCCGTTTTCCGGCGTCCTGAAGCTCGGCGCCGCGTTTCTGGAGCGCGGCGGTTCGACCACCCCGTCGGGTACGACCGCGGCCGGCGACGCCGGCACGGCCAACCAGGGCGTCGTCGCGCACATCGATTTCGAGTCGAAGCACTTCGGATCCGACGCGGGCACGGCCGTCGAAGGCAGCTTCGGCGCGACGCTCGGCTTTCAGCCGGCGCTGACGTTCCTGCAGCCCGCCGCGGCCGACGCGAACGGCCAGAAGAACGCCGCGCAGCAGACGACCAGCTATCAGAACGCGTTCGTCTTCAACGTCTCCGGCAACGCGCACCTTTCGACGTTCCGCGCGGGCGAAGTGACGCTGTCGGGCCGCGTCGGCGTCGTCAACCTGCTGAACGACGTCACCGTCGTCGACAACGGCAGCAACAGCTACATCGCGGTGCCGTTCGGCCACGACACGACGAGCCTGTACTCGGAGGTGTCGGGGCACGTCAATCTCTATCGCACCGGCATGGACGTCGCGCACCTCGAGAAGGCGACGTTGACGCCGCTGTTTCACCTGGAGGCGGGCATCCGCCGCGATCCGCGGTTCGAAGCGGCGGGACCGGGGTACTACAAGAGCAGCCGGCGCGTGTTCATGAGAGTCAGCGCGGAGAACGTGCCGATTCTCCAGCAGCTCGACAACGGCACGTCGAAGACGTTCATGCTCGCGTTCGAATGGGAGTACGAAGCGCCGTGGTGGGGCTCGCCCGACGCGGGTGACGGTACGGTCAAGATTCCGTCAGGGAACCGTCTCGTGATCAGAGGCGACGTGAACCTGCTGAAGGCGCTCAAGGGCGACACGGCAACGAAGAACTGACGTCACTTCGCGACGGCGCGGTCCTGCTTCTCCTGCGCGCGGGCGCCGGCCAGGATGTTGGGCAGCGCGTAGTTGCCCTCGTGGCACGCGTACTCGAGCAGCGGCTCTCTCATGCGCGTCAGCGGCACCATCGCGGTCCACGGACGCGTGTAGGCGGTGGGATCCGTGACCGTGAACTCGTACTTCAGCGTGTCGGCGTCCATGCGCGTGAAGCGTTCGATGACTTTCGTCTGCGCCGTCGATCCCTGCAGGCTCGTCTCGCGGCGGAAGTTGATCGTCTCGACGACGAACGTGTCGCCGTCCCAGTGTCCGCGTGAGTCGCCGGACCACTTGCGGATCTTCAGATGCGCGCTGCCGTCGGTCGGGATGACGCGCGCGTTGTGCACCATCTCGCTGATGATCGCGACGTAGCCCTGGCCCTGCACGATCTGCACGTTGTTGTTGTACTGCCCGGGCGTCATCGGCGGACCCGAGTTGAATCCCTGCAGGCAGCGGTCCGCCACCGGACGCTCTTCATACGAATCGCCGAGCCCGGAGTCGGACCAGCGCCGCATGGCCGCGACGCGCTGCGCCGTCTCCGGCGTGAACGGAATCTTTCCGTCCTGCGGATCGACGATGAGCGAGCTGCGTCGATCTTTCGTGAGCTTGCTGCCCCGCTCGTACCAGAACTCGTTGTACGACAGCACGCCGCCGTCCTTGCGCGCGGCGTAGCCGGCGCTCGGCTGGCCTTTTTCCGGATCGAACAGATCGCGGTTCTGCCGCGTGTTCTCGTTCTGTTCGAAGCCGGCCGCTTCTTCGTCGGTGAGCGTGGACTTGCCGGCGAGCGCGTCGGGACGCTGGAGCGGCGTGATCGTGCTGAAGGAATAGGTGCCGGACAGATCGCGCGCGTTGCGCACCGGTCCCGGAGTCTGCGCCAGCGCGGCGCCTGCCGCGAAGAGAAGCCCGACGGCCAGCGGGGTCTTGTGCGCCATGTGCCCTCCGGGGGACGATTCTAGATCTGATGCGGGTCCGCGGGCTTGGGTTTGTCGTGCTTCACCTGCTGCTGACGGCAGCCGTCGCCGCCGCGTTCGCGTGGCGGTTCGACACCGGCGCGCGAGCGGCCGCCTCGCACGTGCTGCTGCTGGCGTCGTGGGATCTCGCGCTTCTTGCGATCGTCACGGCGCTGCCTTTGCCGCGTCAGACGTTCCGCATCCTTCTCGCGCTCACGTGCACGCTGCAGGTCTACCTGTACGCCCTGAACATCGTCAGCTACGAGTCGTGGGACCGGAACATGACCGGCCATCTCGTGACGGCGTTCGCGCCGACCGTCTGGTCGGGCCGCGAGCCGTTCCCGGTCGGCAAGCCCGGCATCGTCTCGTTTCTCGTGTTTCCGCTGCTTCTCTTCGGCGCGGCGTTCGCGATGTGGGGACGGTCGATTGACGATGCGGTGCGCGCGTGGCGCGGGCGGCTTCGCGGACTGGCCATCGCCGCGCTCGCGGTGATCTTCGCCGGCGCGTTCGCCACGACGATTCGCGCGGGCGTCGCGGGCCGCGACAATCTCTACTGGAAGAACGAGCTCGTCTCGAGCTTCTTCCGTCCGGACGGCTTCGCGTTCGAGCCGACGGAGCGCCGGCACCAGGTCGCGGAACGCGACGCGGCTCTTCGCGCCGCCTATCGGCAGTCAGCGCACACGCCTCATCACAAGAACATCGTCCTCGTCATCGTGGACTCGCTGCGGGCGGACCGCATGCAGGTGTACGGCTACTCGCGCGAGACGACGCCGTTTCTGTCGTCGATGGTCGCGAGCGGTCGGATGAAGAAGGTGCGCGACGCGTTCTCGACGTGCTCCGAATCCTTCTGCGGCATCACGAGCACGCTGTCGAGCCGAGAGTTTCCGGACATCAGCGCCGAGACGTTCAACATCGAGGACGCGCTGCGCGATCAGGGTTACGCCATTCACTTTCTGCTGTCCGGCAACCATCGCGCGTGGAACGGCCTGCCGCGTTTCTACCACCTGAACGACGGCGAGATGTTCGACGGCTCGATGACCGAACGGTACACGATGGACGACGACCGGCTGGTGCTCGAAGGGCTCGAACGAGTTCCGGATGCGAATCCGGAGCGCGAGGCTTCAGCCGGGCGAAAGCCCGCATTTTTCTACGTCCATCTGATGTCGACGCACTACCTCGGCGTCCAGTTTCCCGAGTCGCACGTGTTCACGGCGCCCGACGACCGCGTCAGTCCGGGCCTCGAACCGTACAAGATTCTCGACAAGCTGAACAAGCCCGATCGCTACGACGACAAGGTGCGGCAGGCCGACGGCATGATCCGCCGGCTCTTCGACGCGCTCACAGCGAAACACTACCTGGACGATGCGATCGTCGTCATTACGGGCGACCACGGCGAGGGACTCGGCGAGCGCCACTGGGCGCACGGCTGGCATCTCTACAACGAGGACATCCGCATCCCGCTGCTGATCTACGACGTGCCGGCGGCGTCGTATCCGGATCTCACCTTCGGCGTGCAGATCGACATCGCGCCGACGATGCTGGAACGCGCGGGGGTGCCTCTGCCCGCGTCGTGGGAGGGCGAATCGCTGCTCCACCCGTCACAACATCGAACGACGCATCACCAGACCTATTTCATCCCGAACCGCTTCGCGACGATCACGCGCGACGGCGCCGCACTGACCAAGTCGATCTCGACTCCGCAGTACGGGAAGGAAGAGGCGTACGATTTACGCGCCGATCCGCACGAGCAGCACGATCTTCGCGCTCCCGCTCAACCCTGACGGATTTTCACCTCACTCTTTGTTCGTTTAGCGACTCGTGGACGCTGGCAGGAAAGTTGAAGAGACACGTGTGCGTTCAATATTGATGAGGCAACGACATGTGGAAAACAGATCAGGCGGTCGCGACACCGCCGGCGGTGGGTAACGACGTCGGGCGTTCGGTCAGCATCAAAGGCGAGCTGAGCGGCTCGGAAGACATGACGCTGCACGGTCAGCTGGAAGGGCGCGTCAGCCTTCCGAATAACGTCCTGACGGTCGGCCCGCAGGCGGCGGTGAAAGCGGACATCGCCGCGCGGGCCGTCGTGGTGAAAGGCGCGGTCACGGGGAACGTCACCGCCGCCGAGCGGCTCGAAATCCTGTCGAACGGCTCGGTGCTGGGCGACATCGTGTCCCCGCGACTCGTGATCGCCGATGGCGGCAGCCTTCAGGGCAAAGTCGACATGCGATCGAAGTGACGTCTACGCCGTGACTGCGGCTTGCGGCTCGTAGGCGCCGACCGGCGGCCTGAAGCTGACCGAGATCCGGTTCCAGCTGTTGATGACGACGACGCCGAACGTGAGCGCGACGATCTCCTCTTCGCTGAAGACCGCCCGCACCTTCTCGAACACGTCGTCCGGCACGTGCGTGTCGGCGACGCGCGTCACCGCTTCGGTCCACTCGAGCGCGGCCCGTTCGCGGTCGGTGAAGAACGGCGTCTCGCGCCAGGCGTTCAGCGCGTAGATCCGCTGCTCGGTTTCGCCCGCCGCGCGCGCGTCTTTCGTATGCATGTCGATGCAGTACGCGCAGCCGTTGATCTGCGAGGCCCGGATCTTCACGAGCTCGAAGAGCTTGTGATCGAGTTTCGCCGCGGTTTCGTTCCCCATCGCAAACAGCGCCCGGGTCATTCCGGAGTTCAGGTGCTTGCTGACATCGATTCGTGGACTCATCATGCGTCTCCTTGGTTTCTACACCTAAGACGCATGACGAGCGGCCGTTGTGACAGGGGTTCGCTCGGCTGAAGCTTTCGCGCTACATGAGCCGTCGCGCTACTCCAGCTTGTCGGGGTTGACGACGGCGTAGACGTTGAAGATGTGGACGCCGTCGGTCGCGATGGACAGCGTCGCCGTGAGGCGCCCGCCGTCGCGGATCGTGAGGCCGGGCTCGCCGTTGATGTTCGTGATGGCGAGCTCGCGGTTCTCCGCCCAGAACTTCTCGCGCAGGCCGATGACGAGCTTCGCGATGCGGTCGGCCCCGGCGACGGGCACCGGCGCCGCGGCCGTTTTGCCGCCGCCGTCGGCGGTCCACGTCGCGTCTGGCGCGAACAGCGCGGCCAGCGTCTTTTCGTCGCGCGCCTCCATCGCGGCCAGAAACCTGTTCAGCATGTCGGCTTTCGCCTGCTCGGTCGTGTCGAACCGCTTCCGCTCGCCCTTGACGCGCTCACGCGCGCGATGAACGAGCTGCCGGCACGAGGCTTCCGTGCGATCGAGCACGGACGCGATCTGCGGGTAGCCGACGTCGAACACCTCGTGCATGAGAAAGGCGGCGCGTTCTTCCGGCGCGAGCCGCTCCAGTAGTGTCAGGAACGCCATCGAGAGATCGTCGGCGAGGTCGAGCTGCCTGTCGGGCGGCGGTGCGCTGCTGACGAGCGGCTGAGGCAGCCACGCGCCCACGTACGCGTCGCGTTCGGTCTTCAACCGCCTCAGCCGATCGATCGCCAGCCGGCTCGCCGTCGTCACGAGCCACGCTTCGGGGCTGTCGATTCTGTCGCGATCGGCCTGATGCCAGCGGAGATACGCGTCCTGGACGACGTCCTCGGCGTCGGCTTTCGAGCCGAGCATCCGGTACGCCAGGCCGAAGAGCCGTCCGCGGAGCGATTCGAAGACTTCCATATCGAGTAAGACGTCCGGCGCGGGCGTTTGTGACAGGCCTAGTACTCGTCCCGTCTCCGGACCCAGAAGGGGCCTCGTCCAGCTTCGTCACGGCCCTTCGGGACGAGATCCAGATAGTGATAGTGGACGTTGAGCTTGTCGTTGCCGCGGTCGTAGCACGAGTACGTGTGGTAGATCGCGCCGTCATCTTTGTAGAAGATGCTGTGCCCCTCGCGTTCGCGCGCCTTCGGCTCCTGCCATTTGTAGTTGTACAAGACGCGCTTCGCTCCCATCTCTTCCGGCGTGAACGAGACGCCGTAGTCGTAGTTGAACTCTGAGCCGCCGGACGAGACCCACTTGAACGTCCATCCCATCCGACGCCGATATTCCTGGAGCTTGTCGAGCGGGCCGCGCGAGACGACGACCATCGTCACGTCGCGATGCGCGAGATGCGGGATGATGCCGGCGAATCCGTCCGCGCGCAGCGAGCAGTGCGGGCATCCCGCTTTGTCCTCGGGATGAAACATGAAGTGGTAGACGACGAGCTGGCTGCGTCCGTCGAAGAGCTCGCCGAGCGACTGCCTGCCGTCCGGCGTGTCGAAGAGGTATTCCTTCTCGACCCGCTCCCACGGCAGCGCGCGCTGCAGCCGGCTCATCTCCTCGACCTGCGCGTTGAACGCCTTCTCTTTCTGCAGAAGCGCGATGCGTGCGGCCAGCCATTCGTCGTGCGACACCACCCGATGATCCATCTCAGACGACCTTTCGCTTCTTCAGGTCCACGCTGATCGTTTCGTACGCCTTGTTGGCCGCGCCGTTCGACGGCCAGAACGCTATCGTAAGTTTCTTCGCGTTGATCGCGACGGTGAGAAATCCGTACGACTGCAGCGCCTTCACGTAGACGGCCTCGTCCACCTTCTGTCCGGTCGCGGGGACGACGCGCTGCGTCCCGATGCCGCCCGTGCCGGCGACGATGCAGGGCACTTCGGCGGGTTTGTTGTCGACGCTGATTTTCCAGGTGTACCGCTGGTAGTTGTGCGCGTGGCCGGACAGAATCGCGTGCGGCCACACGCCGGCGGCCGCGCAGCAGGTCTTGATCTGCTGGAGCATGTCGCCGCTGCCGTTGTGGCTGCCCTGGCTGAACGGCGGGTGATGCATCGCGAGGATGAGCGCCTTCGGCGAGATCCTGTCGGCCGCGGCAATCTCTTTCAATCGCGCGGTCAGCCAGTCGATCTGCGAGGTGTCCGGCTGTCCCTGATCGGTTTTGCCTTCGAGGAAGCCCGGGCCTTCGGCGATGTTGCTGTAGAGCGCGATGATGCGCGCGAACGGCGCGTCCATCATCCAGTAGACGCCCGGCTGCGTCATCGTCTTGCGGAAGATCGCGCTGCTCGCCGCCTGCGGCGGGACGACGGCGGCCGGCGCGCAGAAGTTCGCGAGGAACGCTTTCAGCGACGGCTTGTCGGCGTCGACTTTCACTTCGCCGTCGTGGTTGCCGGGAATCGCGACGATCTTTCCCGGGTAGTGCATGTACGGACGGTAGAAGCGCTCGCCGTAGTGGTCGTCTTTCAGGTTGCCGTAGACGACGTCGCCGAGGTGGAAGAGGAACGCGGGATTCTTTCCGCCGGCGTTCGGATCGAACGCCCTGGCCATCTGTTCGGCGACGGCTTCAGCTTCGGTCGCGTGGTTGACGCCGGAGTCTCCGAGCGCGTGGAACCGCAGCTCGCCGGCCGTCTGGATTTCGTTCGCGCCGGTCGCGCCGATGACGTCGGCGAGCGACAGCTTGCCCTGGTTCCTCGCCGGCGGCGGCACACGGCCGAGGTTGGCCCTGTTGAAGTCGAGCATCCGCTTGTGGCCGTTCTGCGGCGCTCTGGCGGCGGGCGGGTCTGAGACGAAGAACGGATGCGCGAATCGCTCGTCGGAATACGCGGTCGAACGGGAAGGTTGCGTCTTGGCCATCGGTCAGTCTCCTCGCGGTTATACGCGCGGGATTCTGACCGACGGGGTTACGCCGGACAAGACAACAACGTACAAAGAGTGCAGGTGCGACTTCCGCCTACACGCGGTCCACGCGGCATGCGAAGCAGCCAGGCCTTGCGAAGTGGATGTGTGCGTACGCGACCGCCTCGCGGCTGAACATCCGCGTCAGGACCGACTCGAGGTCCCGGCCGTCGAGCACGTCCGCGTCGATCATCAGGTGGCTCGCGTCGTACGCCCTCACCGACAGCATCCGCGAGCGCAGCAGCGCCGGAACTGCGTTCGGCTCCGGCGTCGCCGTGGCGGCGGACTCGCGGACGAACACGGGTCCACTCGCGCGGTACGGCGACTGCTCCGGCTGATGGCAGAACGGCACGAGAATCACCCGCTCTCCGGGCTGGGCGTCTTCCAGGCTGACGCGGCACGGA
>DATNBT010000559.1:0-3606 GCA_035571855.1 Vicinamibacterales bacterium | reverse complement strand
CTCGGGACGTACTTCCCCGAGCAGACGGTCGGCCCGGCCGTGCTCGCGCCGGGGCGGAATGTCAGCTTTCCGGAGACGTCCTACTACGACATGAATGACCTCTCTCCGCGAGTGGGCGTCGCCTACGATCTGTTCGGCACGGGCAAGACCGCGTTGAAGGCCAGCTTCGGCAAGTACCTTGCCGGGTATGGCGCCACCGACGGCAATCCCGTCAACAACCTGTCCGAGACGACGACGCGGACGTGGACGGACGCGAACCACAACTACTTTCCCGACTGCGACCTGACCAATCCCCTCAGCAACGGCGAATGCGCGGCGATGGCCAACAGCGCGTTCGGGACGAACCGCCTGACCAGTTCCGCTGCGCAGACGACGATCGCCGGCTCGGGCAAGCGTCTCTACAACGACGAGTTCACCGTGGGGATCCAGCACCAGTTGTGGTCCGGTGTCGCTATCTCCGGCGCGTACGTTCGCCGCTGGTTCGGCAACTTCACCGTCACGGACAATCTCGCGACGGCGGTTTCCGACTACAGCATGTTCAGCGTCGTGGCCCCGATCGATGCGCGCCTGCCGGGCGGCGGCGGCTACACCGTATCCGGTCTGGCCAACCTCAACCCCAACAAAGTCGGCCAGGTCAACAACCAGATCAACTTCTCGCAGAACTACGGCGACCAGATCCAGCACTGGAACGGCTTTGAAACGGCGATCAGCATGCGTCTGCCGCACAGCGTGATCGTCCAGGGCGGATTCAACACCGGCCGCACGCTGACCGACAACTGTCAGATTGCGGCGCAGCTGCCGGAGGTTCAGGCCGTCGGATACGAAATCCTGTCGCTCGACCGCCGTGCGGTGAGCGCGGGCGTGACGAACATGCCCTTCTGCCGGACCCAGACGCCGTTCCTCACGGACTACAAAGCGCTCGGCACATACACCATCCCGCACGCCGAAGTGCTCGTCGCGGCGGCGTTTCAGAGCTTCCCCGGTCCGGAGATTCTCGCAAACTACGTCGTCCCGAACTCGGTGATCGCGCCCTCGCTCGGACGGAGCCTGTCGGGCGGCGCCGCCAACGCGACCGTCGCCCTCATCGCGCCCGGAGCGATGTACGGCGACCGCGCCAGCATGCTCGATCTGCGCGTCGGCAAGATTCTGAGATTCGGCCGGACGCGGACGACGGTCAGCGTCGACGTCTTCAACGCGCTGAACTCGAATACGGTCACGCAGTACAACAATCAGTACGCGGCGTGGCTGACGCCGACCTCGATCGTCGGTGCGCGGCTGTTCAAGTTCAGCGTGCAGGCAGACTTCTGACGCGGAGGCCCGCATGGCGAAGTGGACAGTTCTGGCGACCATGACGATCGGGCTCTGTCTGATGACGCGGGTTGGAGGGGAGGCGCAGCAGGCGCCGCCCCCCGCGCCCGCGAAAACCGTCACGCTCAGCGCGCTCGACTACGTCGAACTCCAGCAGCTCGTTGCCAGGTACGCCTGGGCCAACGACACCTGCGGCAACAACGGCTACGACTACGCGGATCTCTACACACCGGACGGCTGGTTCGCCGCGTCCCGCAACGGCAAACTCGGCAACAAGTCGCAGGGCCGGGAAAAGCTGGCCGAAGCGGCGGGCGGCGGCTCGCGCGGCTGCGCAAAGCTCCGCCGGCCCGAGGGCTTGTGGATCCACGACATCGTGAATCTCGTGATCTCCCCGTCGCCGGAAGGCGCGACGGGGAAGTCGCGGCTCGTCTATCCGTCGCTGCGGGGCGTGAGCTTCGACGCCGAACACGCCGGCCATGTCGGCGGCTACGAGTACGTCTTCGTGCGGACGCCGGACGGCTGGCGTTTCAAGTCAGTGGTGCACGTCATGGATCTCCAGTCGTAGGGGCGATATGCGGATACGGATCTTCTGCGCGACCGGACTGTGCCTGATACTGGCCGGCTGGAGCGCGCTCGATGCCGCCGGCCGCCAGGCGGCCACTGCGCCGCCGGCACCGACGGCCGCTGCCGACCAGGCCGCGAACTTCGGTCTCGTCATCAAACAGTACTGCGTCGTCTGCCACAACGAGCGGATGAAAACCGGCGGGCTCGTGCTCGAGCACGCCGATCTCGCGAAGGTCTCCGCCGATCCGGAACTGTGGGAGAAAGTGGTCCGCAAGCTCGAACGCGGCGCGATGCCCCCGGTCGGCGCCCGGCGGCCCGACGCGCCGACGGCGGCGCATCTGGTGTCGTGGCTCGAGGGCGAGCTGGATCGCGCCGCCGCCGCGCATCCCAACCCCGGCGCGCCGCTCATCCATCGCCTGAACCGCGCCGAGTACGCCAACGCCATCCGCGATCTGCTGTCGCTCGACGTCGACGTCGCCTCGCTGCTGCCACCCGACGATGCCGCGTTCGGGTTCGACAACATCGCCGACGTCCTCGGGCTGTCGCCGGTGCTGGTCGAGCGGTATGTCGCAGCAGCGGAGACCATCAGCGCGACCGCGGTCGGCGAGCGTGACGTGAGCGTCGGCTCGCAGACATACAGCGTGCCGCAGGACCGGTCTCAGAATCAGCCCATCGACGGGCTTCCGCTCGGCACGGTCGGCGGACTCGTGGCGCACCATTGGTTCCCGTCCGACGCCGACTACGAGTTCCAGATCAAGCTGCTTCGCACCAACACCGACAGCATCGTCGGCCTGGAGCGCCCGCATCAGCTCGAGATCAGCGTCGACGGCGTACGCGTCTTTCTCGAGACCATCGGCGGCGACAAGGACATGCCGAAGCCGCGCACGCGAGCCAAAACGGAGGATGACGACGATCCGGCGCCGCCGGTCGAAGCGCGGTTGCACGTCCGCGTGCCCGTGAAGGCGGGACCGAGAACGATTACGGCGGCCTTCCTCGAACGGCGGGGCGTCGACACACGGCGGCTGCAGGATTTCGTCCGCACGACGACGAGTCCGTACGACTCGACGGGCTGGCCGCACATCCGCGAACTCACCGTCCTGGGACCATACAACGCGACCGGCATCACCGAGACGCCGACGCGGCAGAGGATTTTCACCTGCCATCCGGCCGGACGGGAGACGGAGCGCCCGTGCGCGACCAAGATCCTCTCGACGCTCGCCCGCCGCGCGTACCGGCGCCCCGTCACCGATCGCGACCTGCAGCCGCTGCTGGCGTTCTACGACGCCGGCCGCCGCGACGCCGGCTTCGACGCCGGCATCCAGCGCGGACTCGAACGCATCCTGGCGAGTCCCGATTTCGTACTCCGCGTCGAACGCGATCCCGCACGCCAGGCCGCCGGCATGCACCGGCTGGGCGACTTCGAACTCGCGTCGAGGATGTCGTTCTTCCTCTGGAGCAGCATTCCTGACGATACGCTGCTCGACGCGGCGGAAAAAGGCCAGCTCCGTACCCGCGCCGGTGTCGAGCAGCAGGTGCATCGCATGCTCGCCGATCCCAGGGCCGAAGCGCTCGCGGTGAATTTCGCGGGGCAGTGGCTTCAGCTTCGCAACCTGCGGAATACCGTGCCGGATCCGGAGCAGTTTCCCGACTTCGACGATCAGCTGCGTCAGAGCTTCGCGCGGGAGACGGAACTCTTTTTCGAGAGCATCGTGCGCGAGGATCGCAGCGCGCTCG
>DATNBT010000558.1:0-6721 GCA_035571855.1 Vicinamibacterales bacterium | reverse complement strand
CGACGCGACGTACGCCGCGTCGATATGCCCGCCGATCTCATGGCGCTCGAGCGGCGAGGTCGTCCCGCTGATCGGCCGAAGGCGTCCGAAGACCGTCGGATGCGGGATCGCGCCGCTGATCGTGGCGGCTTCGCTGCTTGTGAACGAGGAAGCGCCGACGTCGACGCCCAGTCCTCCGGACACGCGAAGGATGACGTCGGCGTCGAAGAACGCGCCAGAAGGCACCTCGTAGGCGGACGTCAGCGTCGCCGTCTGCTGATACACCGGCACGTTCTGCGTCGCCGTGAACGTCGACGAGGTCGCCTGCGCGCCGGCATTGATGCTGATGCGCGTGCGATCGGTCCAGATCGACTGCGCGTTCGCGAAACGCGCGGATCCGGCGAGCGATAAGCAGATCGTAATGACGGCGGACGCGGTGCGCGCGAGTTTCATCGCACCAATCGTATTTCAAACAGCTTCGGCCAGTTCTTCCCCGTCACGAACAGGCGATCGTGTTCGGCGTCGTACGCGATGCCGTTCGGCACGGTGTTGCCGTCGTTCTGGTGCGGGAGCATCCCGCGGACGTCAATCCATCCGGTGACGCGGCCGTTCGCGGGATCGATGCGCGCGATGTAGTCGGTCGTGTAGACGTTGGCGAAGATCTCGCCTTTCACCCATTCGAGCTCGTTCAGGTACTTGATCGGCATCCCGCCGTCGGTGACGGTGATGCGCCGGCGCTCTTTGAACGTGACGGGATCGAGAAAGCGGATCTCCGCCGATCCGTCGTCCATGATCAGGCCGTCGGCGTCGTGCGTCAGCGCCCAGCCTTCGCCCTTGTAGTTGAAGCTCTTTTTCGTCGCGAATGTCTTCGCGTCGTAGACAAATGCGATCCCGGAGATCCACGTGAGCTCGAAGAGATCGTCTTTCCAGAACGTGATGCCCTCGCCGAAGTAGTCCTTGCTGATGTTCTTCTGCCGGACGACGTCGCCGGTGTCGATCGTCACCTTGCGGATCGACGACTTCCCGTTCAGGCCGGTGCTCTCGTAGAGAAACCCGTCGCGATACTCGAGGCCTTCGGTGAAGGCCTCCGGATCGTGCGGGTACGCGTGAACGATCGTGTAGTGATACACAGGCGCGCGGGACGACGCCGGAGGCACCGACACCGTCTGGCCGAGCAGCGCGAGAATCAGCAGCGCGCTACTTCTTGCCATACGTGCCGGACTTGCCGCCGGCTTTGTATTTCAGCTTCACGTCGCCGATGACCATCGCCTTGTCGACGGCTTTGACCATGTCGTACATCGTGAGCGCGGCGACGGCAACAGCCGTCAGCGCTTCCATCTCGACGCCGGTCTGCGCCGACGTCTTCACGCGCGCTTCGATGTCGTAGCCGCGCGCGGTCGGCGTCAGGTCGACGTGGACGCTGGTGAGCGGCAGCGGATGGCAGAGCGGAATGAGCGCGGCCGTCTGCTTCGCGGCCATGATGCCGGCGACGCGGGCGGCCTGCAGCGGATCGCCTTTCTTCACTTTTCCGGTGCGCACGAGCTTCAGCGCCGCGGCCGACATGCGGATCGATCCGCGCGCGATCGCTTCGCGCTCGGTCACCGGCTTGCCGCCGACGTCCACCATGCGGACGCGGCCGCGCGCGTCGACGTGCGTCAACCGCCCTGCCCGTCCCGCCCGTCCCGCCTTATTTGGCATCGTCGCCATGCGCCAGAAAGAATGAAAGGCTTTCGAGCGACACCGTCAGATCGACACTCTTCAGCTTCACGCCGTCCGGCACTTTGAGCGTGCCCGGCGAGAAGTTCAGGACGGCCTTGATGCCCGCGCCGACGACCTGGTCGACGACGTCGGATGCCGCCGCGGCGGGCACGGCCAGCATGGCGATGCTGATGCCGTCGCGCTTCGCGATCTTCTTCAGATCGCGCATGTCGTGGATCGGCACGCCCCCCCGCGACTGCTCGCCCACTTTCGCCGACTGCGTGTCGAACAGCGCGGCGATCTCGAAACCTTCCTGGCGGAACCCGGGATAATCGGCGAGCGCGAGGCCGAGGTTGCCGGCGCCGATGATGGCGACGCGCAGTTTTCGATCGAGGCCGAGGATCTTGCGCAGGTGCCGCTTGAGATCGCGGACGTAGTAGCCGACGCCGCGGACGCCGAACTCGCCGAAGTACGCGAGGTCCTTCCGGATCTGCGCGGCGTTCAGGTGGAACTGCTCGGCGAGCGCCTGCGAGGAGATCGTCTTGACGCCCGCGTCTTCGAGCGCGTTGAGACAGCGCAGGTACACCGACAGCCGGTTCGTCGTGAGCTCGGATACCTGCGTCTTATTCAGATCGGGAGCTTTGTTCGCGTGTTTCACAAACCCACAGGAATTGTAGCAAACATGGACTAAACTCGCGGCCTATGGCGACTCCTGTTGAACAGACCCGCGCGTTCAAGCCGTACGTCCCGCCGGCGCAGTCGCCGGCGGAATTCACCGTCAAGGCCGTCATCATCGGAGTGCTGTTCGGCCTGCTGTTCGGCGCGTCGACGGTCTATCTCGGGTTGCGCGCGGGGCTGACGGTCAGCGCGTCGATTCCGATTGCCGTGCTCGCGATCTCCGTGCTGAAACGGCTCGGCGGCTCGACGATCCTGGAGAACAACATCGTCCAGACCATCGGGTCGGCCGGCGAATCCATCGCGGGCGGCGTCGTCTTCACCATTCCGGCGCTGATCTTCCTGACGCCGAACGGCCCCGCGTACTTCAACTACTACCAGATCGCGATGCTCGCTTTTGCGGGCGGCATTCTCGGGACGCTCATGATGGTGCCGCTGCGGCGCGCGCTCATCGTCAAGGAGCACGGCGTGCTGCCGTACCCGGAAGGCACGGCCTGCGCCGACGTCCTCGTCGCGGGCGAACGCGGCGGCCAGCTCGCGAAGATGGTGTTCGGCGGGCTCGGCATCGGCGCGCTGTGGAAGTCGCTGTCGTGGATCTTCGCCCTGTTCGTCACCGAGCTCGATTACTCCACGCCGATCACCAGCCAGTTTCCGAACGCCACGTTGAACGTCGACATCTCGCCCGAGTACATGGGCGTCGGCTACGTCATCGGCCCACGCATCGCCGGCATCATGTTCGCCGGCGGCGTGCTGTCGTGGCTGATGCTGCTCCCGCTCCTCACGATCTTCGGCAACTACATCAGCGTGCCCTTTCCGCCGATCCATCCGAACTACGCGCTGAATCCGGCGACGGGCATGCCGTTCCTGATCAAGGAAATGGGCCCCGGCCAGATCTGGAGCGCGTACATCCGCTACATCGGCGCAGGCGCCGTGCTCTCCGCCGGCCTGATCACGCTCGCGCGCACGCTGCCGACGATCATCACGTCGGCGCGCGAAGGCCTGAAAGGTTTCGGCGCCGCCGGCGGCGCCGCGCCCATCCGCACGGAGCGCGACATCCCGATGATCTTCGTCCTCGTGGGATCGCTGCTGCTGGCGGTCTTCCTGGCCGTCGCACCGCGGATGCCGCTTCAAGGCAACTTTCTCGCCGCGGTCCTCGTGATCGTCTTCGGCTTCCTGTTCGTCACGGTCTCCTCGCGCATCACGGGCCTCATCGGCACCTCGTCCAATCCGATTTCGGGCATGACGATCGCGACGCTGATTCTCACGTGCCTGCTGTTTGTCGCGCTCGGCTGGACGGGCGATATCTACGGGCCGATCGCGCTCTCGGTCGGCGCGATCGTCTGCATCGCGGCCGCGAACGGCGGCGGCACGTCTCAGGATCTGAAGACCGGCTACATCGTCGGCGCCACGCCGCTCTACCAGCAGCTCGGCCTCATCATCGGCGCGGTCACGTCTGCGCTCGTCATCGGCTGGACGACGCTGTATCTGCATCAGGTGTTCGGCATCGGGTCGAAGGACATCGCCGCGCCGCAGGCGACGCTGATGGCGACGATCATCAAGGGACTGCTGAGCCACAACCTGCCGTGGGGCCTGGTGCTCGTCGGCGTGTTCATCTCGGTCGCGCTCGAGATCTGCGGCATCCGCTCGCTGCCGCTCGCGGTCGGTTCGTATCTGCCGATCGCGACCACGGCGCCGATCTTCGTCGGCGGGCTGGTACGCGGCTACGTCGAGCGCAGGACCGGGACGTCGCAGGAATCCGACGTCAGCGCCGGCACGCTGTTCAGCTCGGGGCTCATCGCCGGCGGCTCGTTGTGCGGCATCTTGTACGCGATTCTGGTGGGCACGAAGAAGATCGGCGGGTTTACCGCAATTGGCGACTCCCTGAAATTCCTGCATGATGGAGTCACGGGGTACGTGGCCGGCGCGATTCTCTTCTTCGGTCTCGCCGCCGTGCTCGCCCGCCAGGCACAGAAGAAGGTGATGTAGGCGTGGTTCGGAGTTCGCGGTTCGGGGTTCGCGGTTCTGCGGTTCGCGGTTCTGCGGTTTTGGTTGTGGCTCTGGCCGCGTCGGTGTTCGCGCAGCCGACGACGCGACGGCCGACGAATCTTGCCGCGCTCAAATCGTTTCCGAGCTTCTACCACAACCGCCCGATTCTCATCGTCGGCACGGTCAGCACGGACGAAAAAGGCATTCGCGTCACCGACGACAACGGACTGCTGAAGGTCCTCTACAAGGGATCCGCGCCCGACGGGCTCGACGAAATCCGCGGCGAGTTCTGGGATATCGGGCGCATGAAGCCCGACGAGCCGCAGCTCACGGGATACGACCTGCAGAAGACGTTCGGCGTCGACCCCAACGGTCCGTGGCCGCGTCCGGGCGAAGTCACCGCCATCGTCGCGACGAACATCACGCAGGCGACGCTGCCGCCGGCGGCGACGATCCGGACGCTGACGCTCTTCCCCAGCAGGTTCGCCGATCAGAAGGTGACGGTCACCGGCCAGTTCGGCGGACGCAATCTCTTCGGCGATCTTCCCGACGCGCCGGGCAAGACGAAATGGGATTTCGTGATTCGCTCGTCGGACTCGGCCATCTGGGTCAGCGGCGCGCCGCCGAAGGGCAAGGGCTTCAACTTCTCGCTCGACTCACGTCTCGACAGCGGACGCTGGCTCGACGTCACCGGCATCGTGAAGACGGCGCGCGGTCTCGTCTGGCTCGACGTGAAAGAGGACGGGATTCAGCTCGGGAAGCCGCCGACCCAGACGACGCCGGCTGAGATCGAGCAGGTGCGTGTGGCGCCGGCGCCGCGGCCCGAGGTGGTGTTCAGCACGCCGACGCAGGACGAGACGGACGTCTCGATGAGCACGGCCGTCCGCATCCAGTTCTCACGCGACATCGACCCGGCGACGCTGAAGGGCCACATCAAGGCGCACTACATCGAATCGCAGACAATCGAACGCGGCGAGCCGGTCACACCAACGGCCGATTTCACGACGCAATACATCGCTCCGACTCGTGTCCTCGAGCTCAAGTTCACCAGGCCGCTCGAACGCTTCCGCACGCTGCACATCGATCTCAGCGACGAGATCCTCGGCACGGACAAGCAGCCGCTCAAGCCCTGGACGCTCAGCTTTGATCTTGGTGGAGCGTAGGGCGGACCTGAAGGTCCGCCGGCACAGCTGGGATTCCGAAGGTCCGCCGGCACAGCTGGGATTCCAAAGGTCCGCCGGCACAGCTGGGATTCCGGAAGACACTACAGAACGATTCGAAACGCCGCCATCGTCCGCGTGTCCCCTGCGACAACTTCGACGACGTAGTCTCCCGGTGCGAGCGGAGCGAGCTGAAGCTCCGCGGTCGCCCATCTCGTGCCGTTCGCGTCAGTGCGCGTGTTCGGCGCGACGGGAATCGCCGTGAGCGCCTTGCCCGTGCGATCGAGCAGGCGCGCGCTCGTCACGTCGACCGCCGACGGCACTTCGACACGCAGGCGCTCGCTCCGCCTGAAACGCAGGTCCGCGGTCGGCATCTCCTTGTTCCCCGTCGACGGACCGCGCCGGATGAAGACCGCGCCCGACGACTGCGGCGCCGCAGGCAGCTTCACCGGCATCGACATCGTCTCGGAACCGGTCGGCGTCTGGCCTTTGACGCGCATCGTGTATTCGCCCGGCGCCAGCGGCGTATCCGGCAGGACTTGAAGGATCGCGCTGGTCGTCCCCGGGACGATGCGTCCCTTGGCCTGCGACACGATGTCGCCGGCCGCGTTCAGCAGCACGGCGTCGAGGTCGGCGCCGGGAATGCGATCGACGACTTCTCCGACCGTCCAGAACGCGGGCAACGCCTGCGCGTTCGGGCCAGGGCGATAGCCGGCGGTGACGTAGACGCGCAGCGGCAGGTCGCGCGCGTTGTTCACGATCTTCGACACGGCCGACGAGGCCGCCGCGGCGATGGCGGCTTCACCGGTCAGCGGCGCCGACGGGGCCGCGGCCGGCGAGGCGTTGACGACGGCGACGTCGCCCGGCCGGAGCGCCTGATACCCGCGACGCGCGCGCACGGTCACGCCCGGACGTTTCACTCGCACGGTGATCGAATGGAATCTGCCATCCAGCTTGCCGGTCGAGTAGTACCCGAGCAGATAGTAGGAGCTCAGGTCGTCGACGACGCGCTGGAGGGCCTCGCGAATCTTGTTCGTGCCGACGATTGCCGTGCCGTCGGTCGCCTCGGCGAGCCGGCGCAGTGCCTGTTCCCGCGCGCGCAGACGCGCCTGATCCACGCTCGGCGCGAGCGGCTGGTTGAACTGCGGCGACCCCACGCCGGCCGACGGCACGATGCCTTCATCGAACACGACCAGGCCGCGCGGGTCGACGGGATAGAACGA
>DATNBT010000557.1:0-3508 GCA_035571855.1 Vicinamibacterales bacterium | reverse complement strand
GTGCCCGTTTCCCGGGGAGGACGGCGGTGAAGGTGCTGGTGGCCGACGACGATCGTATTGCGGCAACGGTGCTGTCGCAGACACTCCGCCAGTGGGAGTTCGACGTCACTGTTGTCTCGGACGGCGCCGAGGCACTGCGTCATCTGCTGGCCCAGGGCAGCGTGCCGACGCTCGCGATCCTCGACTGGATGATGCCGAACGTCGAAGGCGCGGAAGTGTGCCGGCGCCTGCGGCTCGAGCTGCCGCTGGCGAACATGTACCTGATGCTGCTCACCTCGCTCGAGAGCAAGGGCCACGTGATTGCCGGGCTCTCGGCGGGCGCCGACGACTACCTGGTGAAGCCGTTCGACCCCGACGACCTTCGCGCGCGCATCAACGTCGGCGTGCGCGTCCTGTCGCTGCAGGAGCGGCTGGCCGAACGCGTGACCGAGCTGCAGGAGGCCCTGGCGAACGTCAAGGTGCTGCATGGCCTGCTGCCGATCTGCAGCTACTGCAAGCGCATCCGCGGCGACGATCAGTACTGGACGCAGGTCGAGTCGTACATCGCCGAGCGTTCGGAAGCGCAGTTCAGCCACGGCATCTGCCCGCCGTGTGCGACCGAGCTCGAGCGCGAGATCGAAGAGCACCGCAACAACCGCGGGCGGTGACGTGGCCCCCGGCAGCGACGACCCGCGCGCGATCTTCGACGCCGCCGCGTTCGAGCGGCAGACCGGCGGCGACGCCGCGCTCCGATCCGAAATCATCCAGATGTTTCTCGAAGACTGTCCCGTGCGCGTCGCCGAGGTGCGCGCCGCGGTGGACGCCGGCAACGCGGCCGCTCTCGTGGCGTCGGCGCACGCGCTCAAGGGATCGGCGGCGTATCTCTGCGCGTCCCTCGTCCGGGCCCGCGCGGCGGATCTCGAGCGGCTGGGCCGCGACAACAATCTGACTGACGCGCGGGCGGCGCTCGCCTCGCTCGACGCCGCCGTCGCGCAGTTACTTCCGGAGCTGACACACGTTCATGGCCAATGAAACCGACACCTGGCTCGGCAATCTCCTGCAGCACGTCGGCGCGGTCGCCGGCACGGTTCACGTCCGCGACGGCGAGGGACTGCGCCTGGTCTCCGCCGTCAACATCCCCGACGTCGTGAAGCAGACGGTCGAATACGTCCCGAGCGGCAAAGGCATGGCCGGCATCGCGCTCGGCAGCGGGAAGCCGGTGCAGACGTGCAATCTGAAGGACGACAGCTCGGGCAACGTGCGGCCGGGCGCGAAAGCGGTCAGCGCGAAAGCCGCCGTCGCCATGCCGATTCGCGACGGCAACGGCCGCATCATCGCCGTCGTCGGCGTCGCGTTCAACGACGAGCGCGAGCTGCCGGAGCAGGAAGTGTCGGAGCTGATGGAGGCCGCCGCTCCGGTCGTCGGCCTCGTGCATCCGAGGACGACATGACAAATCAGCGTCTGCAGCAAAGAGGCTTCCTTGCCGTCACTGTGTTCGCGTTGTCATTCGCCGCAGTGGCATCCGCGCAGGAGCGGATGTCGATGATTCCGGCCGACAGGCAGACCGACGCGCAGAAAAAAGCCGTGGCCGGCTACAAGGCGCTGCGCGGGGCGGATCTCACGGGTCCGCCGTGGTCGGTGCTGCTGCGCGTGCCCGACCAGATCATGCCGGCGCTCGAGATCCGGCTGCACTATCTGAACAGGAGCGTGCTGCCGCCGAAGCTCACGGAGTTCGCCATCCTGACCGCCGCGCGCAAGTGGACGAACAACTGGGAATGGAACGCGCACTCGGCGTCGGCGAAGACGGCCGGATTGAGCGACGACGTCATCGCGGCCGTGCGCGACGCCCGTCGCCCCGATCGGATGTCGGAGGACGAAGCGATCGTCTACGACTTCAGCCTCGAGCTGCAGAACAACCAGAGCGTCAGCGACGCGACGTACGCGAAAACGGTGGCGAAGTGGGGCGAGCCCGGCGCCGTCGAGCTCGCGTCCATCCAGGGCTACTACGCGTACCTCGCGATGGTGATGAACGTCGCCCGCATCGGCGTCCAGCCCGGCGCGACGCCGCAGCTCGAACGATTCCCGCGCCTGGAAAAGTGATCGTACGAGCCACAGAGCCACTGAGTCTGGGATTGATATGAGACGAGGGACACTGAGTACAAGAAGTACTTTTCTCTGTGTGTCTCGTCTCTGTATTTACCTCTGTGCCTCTGTGGCCCGTCCGTGATCACGCGGCAGCGCGAAATCGATGAATGTCAGGCCTGACGTCGTGAGGACGTGCTGTCGTCCATCGAGCATGTAGGTCACGGCCGCTGAGCCCCAGACGGGCGCGCCGGTGGAGTACTTCCACAGCTCTCTGCCGGTCGCGGCGTCGAACGCGTAGAAGAAGCCGTCGTTGTCGCCGGTGAAGACGAGTCCCGACGCCGTCGACATCAGGCCGCCGGTCAGATCGAGCGACACCGACGAGGGGTACGAGCGGTACTTGTGCTCCCACTTGCGCGCGCCGGTCGCCGGATCGATCGCGCGCAGCGCGGCCCACTGATCTTTGCCTTCGACGAGCCGGCGTCCGCCGCTCGGCACGCGCACGCCGAGGTTGATCGGTTCGGCGGGTTTGCGTCCTTCCCAGACCGCACAGGTCTCGTGCGCGGTGACGAAGAACAGCCTGCGGGCCGGATCGTAGGTCGGCGGCTGGAAGTTGGTGCCGCCGTGGTTGTCGGGCAGACACCTGTCCGGCGTGCCGACGTTGTCGAGGACGATCGGCCGGCCGTTCGCGTCGACTTCCTTCGCCCAGTTCGAGCCGTCGATGAACGGCTTCGCGACGAGCAGCTTGCCGGTTTCGCGGTTCAGCGTGTAGAAGAAGCCGTTGCGGTTCGCGACCATCACGACCTTCTGCGTCCGGCCGCCGATGTTCAACTCCGCCTGCACGGGGACGTGCGCCGAATCCCAGTCGTGGACGTCGTGCGGCGTGAACTGGAAATACCAGCGGAGCCTGCCGGTGTCCGCGTCGATCGCGAGCAATGAGCAGGAATAGAGGTTGTCGCCGGCCCGATCGTCGCCGTAGTAATCGGGATTCGGATTGCCGGTGCCGTAGTACAGAAGGTTGAGATCGGGATCGTAGCTGCCGGTGACCCACGCCGCGGCGCCGCCGCGCTTCGCGACGTCGGGGTTGGGCCACGAGTCGCTGCCGGGTTCGCCGGGATTCGGAATCGTGTTGAGCCGCCACACGCGCGCGCCGGTCTCCGCGTCGTAGGCGTCGATGTAGCCGCGGCTGGAGAAGTCGCCGCCGGCGACGCCGATAATTACTTTGTTTTTCACGACGAGCGGCGCTTCGGTAATCGCGTTCGCGTTTTTCAGATCGCCGACCGCCACGTCCCAGATGACGGCCCCGGTCTTCCGCTCGAGCGCGACCAGGTGCGCGTCGAGCGTGCCCATATAGAGACGATCGCCGAGGAGCGCGAACCCGCGATTGACCGGACCGCAGCAGACCGACGCGGAGAAGTTCGCCGGCAGCGTGCGCGTGTACTTCCAG
>DATNBT010000556.1:0-5887 GCA_035571855.1 Vicinamibacterales bacterium | reverse complement strand
GATTGGCTTTGCCATGCTCGGCGCCGTCAACTGGATCGCGAAGTGGTTCAATCCCAACGGCCCCTCGACGTCCGACGAAATCGCGACGCGCTTCGCCGACTACCTCATCGACGGACTCCGGCCGATCTAATCCCCAATCCCCAATCCCTAATCCCTAATCCCTAATCCCCAATCCAATCCCTAATCCCCAGTCCCCAGTCCCCGTATAATCCCAGCAGATGGGCCATCTGATTCCTCTCGTGCCGATCGGCGACAGGCCGCCCAAGCCCGAGTGGCTGAAAGTGCGCGCGCCGGGGTCGCCGAATTACACGCGGCTCAAGGGCCTGATGCGCGACCTGAATCTGCATACGGTCTGCGAGGAAGCGCACTGCCCGAACATCGGCGAGTGCTGGCACCACGGGACGGCGACGTTCATGATCCTCGGCGACGTCTGCACGCGCGCGTGCGCCTACTGCGCCATCTCGCACGGGCGCCCGCCCGCCGCCGACCCGGCCGAGCCGTCGAACGTCGGCAGGGCCATCGCCACGCTCGGCCTCAACTACGTCGTCATCACCTCGGTCGACCGCGACGACCTGCCGGACGGCGGCGCCTCGATCTTCGCGGACACGATTCGCGAGACGCGCGCGCTCAGTCCCGACTGCCGGATCGAAGTCCTCATTCCTGATTTCCAGGGGAACGAAGCCTCGCTGCGCACGGTGCTCGATGCGCGGCCCGACGTCATGAACCACAACGTCGAGACCGTGCCGCGGCTGTACCGCATGGCGCGGTCGGGCGGCCGCTACCCGCGGACGCTCGAGCTGCTCGATCGATCGCGCACGTACGCGCCGGGCATTCCGACGAAAACCGGCCTAATGGTAGGACTCGGAGAGGAACACGACGAACTTGTAGGGACGTTCAAAGACCTCCGGGACGTGGGCTGCCAGATCCTCACCATCGGCCAGTATCTGCGCCCGTCTGCCGAACATGCGCCGATGGCGCGCTACTACCACCCCGATGAATTCCGCGAATTGAAGCGCATTGCCCTCGATCTTGGCTTCGTCCACGTGGAGTCCGGGCCTCTCGTGCGCAGCTCGTACCACGCGCACGAAACCGCCGACGCCTTCGAACTTAAACAAGGATGTCGCGCCTGAACTGGCGTCGTACTTTTTTGTCGTAAGACGCATCGTCTCGCGCGTCCCCGCGAAACCTCGGAATCACTCGAATCAGGCCTGAAAACGCCAAAGCCGCCGTCGCTCCGCGCGGCGGCGATGTGGTCCTGCGTTTGCTCTAGCTCTTGGACAACACCAAACGGAGGGACCGAAATGAGTGACATGGCCAGACTGATCCCGCGGCTCTCGGCGACCGAGCGGCTGATTCTCGACCTGCTCCGCGAAAGCGAGCTGTTCGGCCTGCAGCTCGTCGATCGCTCGGAAGGTGCGCTGAAGCGCGGCACGGTCTACGTCACGCTCGGCCGCATGCAGGACAAAGGCTACGTCGAGTCGCGCACCGAGCCCCTGCCGGCCGGGGCGATCGGCCTGCCGCGCCGCTGGTACAAGCCGACGGAGTACGGTCTGCGGGTGCTGGATGCGTGGACGATGGCCGCGCAGTCGTTCGCGGCCCGGACGCAGGAAATCAGGAGCGGCGCGGCTTAACGCTTCGGTTTGTACACGTGAGTCGACTGGCCGAAGAACACTTCGGCTGACTCCATCAGCGTCTCGCTCAGCGTCGGATGCGGGTGAATCGACAGCTTGAGGTCTGTCGCGTTCGCGCCCATCTCGATGGCCAGGACGCCCTCGGCGATCAGTTCCCCCGCGCCGGGGCCGACGAGGCCTACGCCGAGAATCCGCTCGGTCTTCGGGTCAACGATCAACTTCGTCAGGCCGTCGGCGCGATCAAGAGTGAGCGCCCGGCCGGACGCGGCCCACGGAAATTTGGCGACCGTGACCGCGGTGCCGGCCTGCTGCGCCTGCGCCTCCGTCAGCCCGGCCCACGCAAGCTCCGGATCGGTGAACACCACGGCGGGAATGGCCCGCGGCTCGAAGCGCGCCTTGTGGCCCGCGATGACCTCCACGGCCGTCCGCCCTTCATGCGACGCCTTGTGCGCGAGCATCGGCTCGCCGGCGACGTCTCCAATCGCGAAGATCGACGGCTCGTCGGTCCGCAGCTGATCGTCGTGCAGGATGAAGCCGCGCCGATCGACCTGGACCCGCAACCGGTCGAGCCCCGGCACGCTCGCATTCGGCCGCCGTCCGACGGCGACCAGCACGCGATCGAACACCTGTTCCGGCTGGTTGTCGAAGGTGACCTTGATGCCGGCCTTCTCCGCCGTCATCTTCGTCACGCTCGTCTTCAGCCAGACGTTCTTCATCGACTTCGCGATGCTCTTCGCGAGCACGTCGACGAGATCGCGATCGGCGCCGGGCAGGAGGCCATCCGTCATCTCGACGACGCTGACGGCGCTGCCGAGCGCGGCGTAGACCGAGCCCAGCTCGAGGCCGATGTATCCGCCGCCGACGACGAGCATCGTCGTCGGGATGTCGGGCAGATCGAGCGCCGACGTGGAGTCCATCACGCGCGGGTCGTCGAGTTTCAAGGACGCCGGAATCGCCGGCACCGATCCGGTGGCGACGATCGCGTGATCGAACGTCAGCTTCTGCTCGCCGCCCGCGACCAGCTTGATGTTGAGCGTGTTGGCGTCGAGCAACTCGGCGCGGCCCTGGATGTACTGCACTTTCCGGCTCTTCGCGAGCAGGCCTGTGCCGCCGGTCAGGCGTTTGACGACGCTGTCCTTGAAGCCGCGCAGCTTCGTGAGATCAATCTTCGGCGCGCCGAAGCTGACGCCCCACGCGTCCGCGTGCTTCGCTTCGCCGAGGAGCTTCGCGACGTGGAGCAGCGCCTTGGACGGAATGCAGCCGCGATAGACGCAGACGCCGCCGGGATTGATTTCAGGATCGACGAGCGCGGTTTTCAGCCCGAGGTCGGCGGCGAGAAAGGCGGCCGCATAGCCGCCCGGGCCCGCCCCGATGACGACGACGTTGACGTCGGCCATCGTTTATCCCTGAAGGGACAGCAGGAACGGCTGCTCGAAGACTTCCGCCACCCAGCGGATGAAGCGCGCGCCGTCGGCGCCGTCGATCGCGCGATGATCGTAGGACAGCGACAGCGGGAGCATCAGGCGCGGGACGAACTGGCCGTCCTTCCACACCGGCTCCGTGCGGCCGCGCGAGATGCCGAGGATGGCGACTTCCGGCGCGTTGACGAGCGGCGTGAACGACGTGCCGCCGATCCCGCCGAGGTTGCTGATGCTGAACGTCGCGCCCTGCATCTCCTCGAGCGTCAGCTTGCGGCTGCGCGCCTTCGCGGCGAGTTCTGAGATCTCCTTCGAGATCTGCAGCAGCGTCTTCTGGTCGGCGTCGCGAATCACCGGCACCAGCAGCCCGCGGTCGGTGTCGACGGCGACGCCGATGTGGACGTACTTCTTGACGATGATCTCCTCGGCCGCCATGTCGATCGACACGTTGAACTGCGGGAACTGCTTCAACGCCGCGGCGACGATCTTCACGGCGAGCGCCGTGACGGTCAGCGGCGGCGCGCCGTCGCCGGCAGTCTTCGCGTGGCGCTTGCGGATGTCCTCGAAACCGGTGATGTCCGCGGCGTCGTACTGCGTGACGAGCGGCACCTGCGCCCACGACGCGCCGAGGTGTTCGGCCGTCTTGCGGCGCACGCCTTTCATCGGCTGGCGTTCGATCTGCCCCCACTTGCTGAAGTCCGGCAGCGGCTCGGCCGCGCGCGCGGCGCCGGCCGCGCCCGCCGGCGGCGCGGTGCCTGCCGATTGAATCAGCCGTTTCGCGTGCGCCTTCACGTCTTCAATCGAGATGCGGCCGTCTTCGCCCGTGCCGACGACCTCGTCGATGTCGACGCCGAGCTCGCGCGCCATGCGGCGGACCGACGGCGCCGCGGGAGCCGCGGGCTCGCCCGATTCCTGTTGATCCGATGACGCCTTCGCCCCGCGTGCGAACTCGAGGACTTTGTCCTGATCGCGACCCTGAACGGGTCGCTCCGCACTGTCGGGCGCCTTCGCGGGCTCGGCCTTGGCCGGTTCGGGCTTCGGTGCGTCGGCTTTCGCCGGCTCAGCCTTCGGTGGCGCGGGCGGCGCCTGCGCCGCCGACGCCGCCGCTTGCGGCGAAGCCGCGGCTCCGCCGTCTTCGACACTGAGGATCGCCTGGCCGACCTTCACCTTGTCGCCGGCCTTGACTTTGACGTCGGTGATTTTTCCGGCGACCGACGAGGGCACTTCGATCGTGGCCTTGTCGGTTTCGAGCTCGAGGACCGGCTGATCCTTGGCCAGGATGTCGCCGGGGTTGACGAGCACCCGGAGAACATCGCCGGCGGCGATGTTCTCACCAAGCTCGGGAAGCGTGAACTCCGCCATCTACGACACCGCCGGGTTGGACTTCTCTGGATTGATGCCGAGCGTCTGAATCGCCTCCTGCACGACCGACGGCGCCAGCTTGCCGTCTTTCGCGAGCGCACGCAGCGTGGCGACGACGACGTAACGGTGGTCCACTTCGAAGAAGTCGCGGAGGCTCGCGCGGCTCTCGCTGCGGCCGAAGCCGTCGGTGCCGAGCGACTCGAGCGGACGCGGCAGCCAGCGGTCGATCGAATCCGGCAGCGCCTTCACGTAATCGGACGCGGCGACGAAGACGCCCTGCGCGTCCTTCAGCTGCTGCGTGACGTACGGGATCTTCGGCGGTTCGGTCGGGTGCAGCAGGTTCCACCGCTCGGCCGCGTGGCCGTCGCGATAGAGCTGCACGTAGCTCGTGACGCTCCACACGTCCGCGCCGACGTTGTACTGCGATTCCAGAATCTCCTGCGCCTTGATGACTTCGGGCAGAATCGCGCCGCTGCCGAACAGCTGCGCGCGCCATTTCGCCTGCGGCTTCGACGAGCCGCGGAACTTGTACATGCCCTTGAGAATGCCCTCGCGGGCTCCCTCGGGCATCGCCGGCATCTCGTACTGCTCGTTCATCACCGTCAGGTAATAGAAGATGCTCTCCTGATCGACGTACATCCGCTTGATGCCGTCTTCGATGATGACGGCGATCTCGTAGGCGAACGCCGGGTCGTACGGGAGACAGTTCGGGTAGGCCAGCGCGAAGAGCTGGCTGTTGCCGTCCTGATGCTGCAGGCCCTCGCCGGCGAGCGTCGTCCGCCCGGCGGTGCCGCCGAGGAGGAATCCGCGCGTGCGCGAATCGGCCGCGGCCCAGATCAGATCCCCGATGCGCTGGAAGCCGAACATCGAGTAGTAGATGAAGAACGGAATCGTGTTCACGCCGTGCGTCGCGTACGCGGTGCCGGCGGCGATGAACGACGACATCGATCCCGCTTCGTTGATGCCCTCTTCGAGGATCTGGCCGTCGGACGCTTCCTTGTAATAAAGGAGCGTGTCCATGTCCACCGGCTCGTACATCTGGCCCGAGTGCGCGTAGATGCCGACCTGGCGGAACAGCGCCTCCATGCCGAAGGTGCGCGCTTCGTCCGGGACGATCGGGACGACGAGCCGTCCGATATCCTTGTCGCGCAGCAGCTTGCTCAACAGCCGCACGAACACCATCGTCGTCGACGCCTTGCGGCCGTCGGTGCCCTTGTGGAATTCCTCGAAGGCCTCGCCCGCGACCGGCGCGAGCTTCTCACTGCGCACACGCCGCGCCGGCACGTAGCCGCCGAGCGCCTGACGGCGCTCGCGCATGTACTGCGCTTCGGGGCTGTCGTCCTTCGGGCGGTAGAACGGCGCGTGCCCGATCTCGGAGTCGGCGATCGGAACGCCGAATCGGGTGCGGAACGCTCTCAGTTCGTCTTCGTTGAGTTTCTTCTGCTGGTGGGTGATGTTCTTGCCTTCGCCGGCTTC
>DATNBT010000555.1:0-6101 GCA_035571855.1 Vicinamibacterales bacterium | reverse complement strand
GACGCCGGCGGCCATGCTGGTGCCGCTCAGGCGAAGGAGCGCCTGTCCGTTTTTCGCGTAGCCCTGATTGCCGGGCAGCTGCGACCAGAGCGTGGAGGTCAGGCTGGTATCGGAATACAGCTTGTTGCCGGGCGCGACGAGATCCGGTTTCTCTTCGGCGTCGAACCAGCTCGGTCCGCGCGAGCTGTACGGCGCGACTTCGTCATCGGACCGTGCCGTCGTGTTCTTCGTGTCCACCGCGCCGACGCAGATCGCCGACGGCGCGTTGCACGGCGACGTGATGCCCGTGTAGCCGACCTGTCCGTTGCCGTTGCTCCCGTTTGCCGTGCCGTAATTGCCGGCGGCGGTGACGACGATGATGCCGTTCGCCGAGAGTCTCTCGACCGCCTGGACGAGCGGGTCGTCGGCGGCGGGGGCGAAAATCGGATGGCCCAGCGACAGGTTCACGACGTTGGCCCGCACCTGTTTGAAGGTGAGCAGGAAGTCGAGCGCCGCGATGACGTCGCTCGTGCTGCCGGTGCCCGTTTTGTCGAGGACCTTCAGGCCGACGAGGTGAACATCCGGCGCGATGCCCTGGAACTCGTTGTTCGAGAGCGCGCCGCTGCCGCCGATCAGGCCGGCGATGTGCGTCCCGTGGCCGTAGTCGTCGTACGGCGCCGCCGAGATGCCGCCTTTGGTGAAGTCGAAGAAACCGCTGATGCGTCCGCCGAAATCCGCGCTCGGCGCGATGCCGGAGTCGACGATGGCGACGCTGACGCCGGTCGCGCCGGTCGGCACGCTCGAATCAAGCGACGCATAGTGGGGAAGGCCCAGCGTGTCGCGCAACGTGCTCGTCAGGCCGTTCTGATTCGACGCCGCGGTGCTGCGAACGGGCGCGTCCGAGGCGATCGCGCCGACGCACGGGTTGTTGGCGTAGTCGTTGACGTCCGCGCTCGAGATCTCGCCGCTGAAGCCTTCGATGATCGAGTATTCCGAGGCGATCGTCGCGCTGTGGCTCTTGAGCGCCTGGCGCACGGCGTCCCGGCACCCGGGGTTCGCGGTGATGATGACGCGCTGGCGCGAGAGGCCGGCAGCCTTGGCCGCTTTCACGGCCCGGTCGACCTTCTGCTCGGGGTTCTTGGCCGCCTCAGCGGGCGTGCTGAGGACGCTGAGTGAAGTGAAGAGAATAAGCGCCGATGCAAGTCTGGGGGTCATACGCCCCCGTGCTAGAGCAACCTGTACGCCATTTCATGACTCTTTAGACAATATTCTATAAGACTCATTTGTACAACTAGTTATTGTCGTATATGCCTTTGAATAAGGACAGCATATGACAACGTGGTATGTGCTTACTTGAAACAGTGCAAGGCGACGCAGGCTCGAGAACGCAGGAAAACAGGCCTGAATTTCGATCTTGTTAGAGGTTGTTCTGTAATGTGACACAGAGTCTATAGATCGAACACTGTGTCGTATGGAATGGGGAATGGCCTACCGACCGTAGTTCCCGGAGCGAGCGAAGGCTGGTGGGCGCTAGAGGACTCGAACCTCTGACCTCGTGCGTGTGAAGCACGCGCTCTAACCAGCTGAGCTAAGCGCCCGGAACTTCCGAGTGTAGTTCGACTCGTGCGCGCGGGCAAGCGGGGCAGAACATCGAGGCGACGATCGACGCGGCCCGCGCCAGCGACAGCGGTCGTCGTTCGACGCCGACCCGGCCGGCCAGAATCGCTTCGCAAATCGATGCGGCATCCGGTTCCGCGTCGACGAGGGAAAATGTCGTGCCCATCTGCATCAGGCGATGGACGTCGCCGTTGCCGACGATCGGCTTGCCGCGGCGCGCCGCCCACCGCTCAGCGCGCGCATTGAAATCGATGCGCCGGGTGAACATCGCGTTCATTTCCACCGCGTCGAACAGGTCGGCGTGCCGATCGAGAGCGCCCCACAGGCACGCCGTCGACGGGAAGAAGGGGTGCGGAGCGACCACGAGTCCCCGATGCTGCTGCCGGAGCGTTCTCAACGCCGCGAACGTCCTGACATCGCTGGCAGCCGCCGGGTAATTGAGCAGCAGCACGTGCCGGCCTTCGATCGTGCGTTCGACGCCCGGGATCAGCACGAGACCCCGATCGCGCGCATATGACTGCCACGGCGAGGGATCCAGCTGGAAATCGTGCAGCGTAATCGCGAGCGCGTCGAAGCCCAGTGTCGACGCGTGATCGATCAGGTCCCTGGTCGAGTAAGGAATATGGTCGTGCGGGTCGTCACTGGTGTGCGCGTGCAGTTCTACTTTGAGTCGCTTCCGTGCCACGGCTGACTCAGGAGCAAAAACGCTGCCGGACCGTCACTTGCGCCGTTCGGGCAGGCGGCGCTCGGTCGGGCCGTCGTACCGGTGATCTTTGGGATCGATTTGCCGCATCGGAGCCTGGCGGCCGCATTCTTCGTGCGCGTGAGCGATGAGCCCGGGAAGCCGGGAAATGAGGAACACGGCGTTGCCGAGGTCGTAGGCGAACCCGAGATCCGCGGTGACCGCGGCAATCGCGCCGTCCACGTTGACGGGCAACGGCCGCCCGAACTCGCCGGTACGCCTGGCGAAGGCCGCTTCGACCGCACGAATCAGCCGCACGTGCTCGCCTTCGAGCTCGAGTTCCAGCGCCATTTGAAACAGCCGCGCCGCGCGCGGATCGCGCGAATGGACGCGATGCCCGAAGCCCGGTGGAATGTCGCCGTGCCGGACGCATTCGTCGACGAGCGCGTCGGCCGCCTGCTGCACCGACTTGCCGCTGCGCGCGATGCTGAGCCCCGAATCGAGAAACCGCATGCACGACTCGATGTCGCCGCCATGCCGCGGGCCGAAGGCGAGCATGCCGGCCGCAACGGCGTCCTTGAGCGGCGCGCCCGACGTCGCGACGTTGCGCGCCGCCAGCGTCGACGGCGGCGTCACGCCGTGATCGATCGACGACACGAGAATCGCGTCGAACATCCTGCCGATCGACGGCGTCGGCAGCTCGCCCATCAGCAGGAGGTAGACCGCCTCGGCGAACGTGAGGCGTCCCATCATCTCGTCGAGCGCGTAGCCGCGCACCAGGATCTTGTCCGGGGCGATCGACGTCAGCGCGGTCTGCCAGCGTTCGTCTTTAGGCGGTGCCATAGAGGCGATCCCCGAAGTCTCCGAGTCCAGGCACGATGTACTTCTGTGCGTTGAGATGGCTGTCGACGACGGGCGTGTAGATCGACACGCCGGGGTGCTCGCGCTCGACGACGGCGATGCCTTCCGGCGCGGCGACGATGCAGACGATGCGCACGCGGCGCGCACCGGACTGCCGCAGGAGCTCGAGCGCCGCGGACGCGCTGCCGCCAGTCGCCAGCATCGGGTCGATCATCAGGACGAAGCTGTCCGCCAGGCCTCGAGGGAGCTTCGAATAGTACTGGGACGCAATCGCGGTGGCCTCGTCGCGCTGCAGGCCGATGTAGCCGACGCGCGCCGCGGGCACGAGTTCGAGCACGGCGTCGAGCATGCCGAGGCCGGCGCGCAACACGGGGACGACGACGACGTCCGCCGAGACGCGGCGCGCTTCGGCAGGGCCGAGCGGCGTGTCCACGGTCGACGTGGCGACGGGCACGTCGCGCAGCGCTTCGGCGGCGAGCAGCACGCTGATGCGCGTCGCCACCCTCCGGAAGTCGTCGGGCGGCGTCGTCTTGTCGCGCAGCTGCGCGAGCGCGTCGTGCACGAGCGGGTGAGTGACGAGATGAACGGCCATGTCAGCTGACGATGCCGATGTGCGGCAGATTCCGGTACTGCTCAGCGTAGTCGAGGCCGTAGCCCACGACAAAGTGATCTTCGATCGTGAAGCCGACGTATTCCACCGGCACGTCGACGCGGCGCCGCGACGGCTTGCTCAGCAGGCACGCCGTCCGCAGCGTTTTCGGGTTGCGCGCGCGCAGAATCTCGTGGAGGTAGTGCAGCGTCAGGCCGGAGTCGACGATGTCTTCGACGATAATGACGTTGCGGCCGTCGAGCGTGAGGTCGAGGTCCTTCGTCAGCTTCACCTCTCCCGACGTCGTCGTGCCCTTGGCATAGCTCGAGGTGGCCATGAAGTCGAGCGAGACCTTGCCGGGGATGTGGCGCACGAGATCGGACAGGAAAATGAACGCCCCCTTCAGGACGGCGATGAGATGCACTTCGTCGGGGAAGTCGCGCCGGATCTCGGCCGCCATCTCGGCGACGCGCGCCTGAATCTGCTGTTCGGAGATTAGAATCTGACGTGGAATCATAAGCTTTGAAGCGCTTCGAGATTATTACCGAAAGCGACGCGCGCGTGCTGGAGCGAGGCGAGACGGTGATGCTGGCCAGAGGCGGACATATCACGCCCCTGGCGGCCGACACGCTGAAAGAACGGCGCGTGACCGTGGTCCGCGAAGGGCAGGCGCCGGAGAACGCCGCGGCGCTCGTGCCGAAGGCCGACATCCGCGCGGTGGCGATCGCGAGCGATCACACCGGCATCGCGCTCCGTCAGGCGCTCATCGCGTTTCTTCGAGGGCGCGGCCTGGCGGTCAACGACCTCGGCACGTACACCACCGATGCGGTCGATTATCCCGACATCGCGGCCGGCGTGGCCGACCTCGTCGCGCGCGGCGAGGCGGACGCGGGCATCGTCATCGACGGCGCCGGCATCGGCTCGGCGATCGCCGCGAACAAGGTGAAAGGCGTGCGCGCCGTGATGGCGACCACTGAGACGATCGCGCGGTACTCACGCGAGCACAACGGGGCGAACGTCCTGACGCTCGGCGCCACGCTCGTCACGAAGGAAGAGGCGCAGGCGATCGTGACGACGTGGATCACGACGGCGATGCGCGAGCCCCGGTACATCGCGCGCCTGGCGAAGATACAGAAGCTAGAGACTAGGGACTAGAGGCTAGGGACTAGGTGTGAATGCTAAACACGTTGTTCATTCGGAGGTCTCTGGAAACAATGGGCGCTGCCAAGCGTACCCAGCGGTTCCTGGAGGGCCTCCGAATGAGACTTCATCGTAACGCCAAGACCACGCCGAAGATGCGGCAGTTGCTGATTGATCGCGTCGAACGCCAAGGCTGGACCCAACGCGCGGCGGCGACGGCCGCCGGCATCAGTGTGCGGACGGTGGCGAAATGGATCCGCCGAGCCCGCCTCGGGGACCAGCACCTCAACGATCGCTCGTCGCGGCCGCATCGTCAGCCGCGCACGCTCGACCTCGCCCGGACGGCCGCGATCCTCGCCTATCGGCAGCAACGGGCCACGGCCTGGGAAATCAGTGCGCGCGTCGGCGTGCCCCGCTCGACGGTGGCGAAGGTGCTGCGCCGGGCGGGACTGCATCGGGTGAGTCGCCTGGATCCGCCGCCGGTCATTCAGCGGTATGAGTGGCCGCACGCCGGGGATCTCCTGCATCTCGACATCAAGCCACTCAGTCGCATCCGCGGCGTCGGGCATCGGATTCATGGGGATCTGTCGGTCAAACATCGCGGCGTCGGCTACGAGTACGTCCACGTCGCGATCGACGATGCGACGCGCGTCGCGTACGTCGAGGTCCGCCGGTCGCAACGGCGTCGCGCCTGCGCCGCCTTCCTGCGCAATGCGCTGGTCTGGTTTCGGCGTCGTGGCGTCACGGTCCGTCGCGTCTTGACTGACAACGGCGCCGGCTACAAGTCGCGCCGATTTGCAGGGGTCTGTCGCACGTGGCAGCTGCGCCATCGCTTCACGCGGCCGTACACGCCCCGCACGAACGGCAAAGCCGAACGCTTCATCCAAACACTCTTGCGGGAATGGGCGTATCGGCACGCGTTCATCAGCTCCGCGCGGAGGACGGCGGCGTTAACCCCGTACCTCCGCTTCTATAACCATCGGCGCCCCCACACGAGCCTCGGGCGACGCTCGCCGTGGACGCGTTTCCAAGAGGCTGCCTAATGAACAACCTCTTTGACATTCACAATTAGGGATTGGGGATTAGGGATTAGGGATTGGGGATTAGATCGGCCGGAGTCCGTCGATGAGGTAGTCGGCGAAGCGCGTCGCGATTTCGTCGGACGTCGAGGGGCCGTTGGGATTGAACCACTTCGCGATCCAGTTGACGGCGCCGAGCATGGCAAAGCCAATC
>DATNBT010000554.1:0-9088 GCA_035571855.1 Vicinamibacterales bacterium | reverse complement strand
GTGCACGACGGTCGTCGCCGTGCTGCTGGCGGTCCGCGTCCTCGCGTGGGTCGCCGTCACGGGCGCGACGTTCGGCCGCGAGGAGCGGCTGCTCGCGTTCGTGATGCTGGCGGCCATCGGCCTCGGCTGGATCGGGATGGGCGAGTGGACCGAGGATCGCGCGTTCGACTTCCGCGTCGCGCAGCAGAAGGTGGAGCTCTCGAGCACGCTCCACGACATGTCGATGCGCATCACGCAGTTCTGCGACGCGCGCGACCGCCAGGCGCCGCCGCATCCGCGTCCCGCGACGTGGCAGCAGGACGTGGACGCGTACGATCGCTTCGAATCAGACACCGTCCGCGCGTACGAGCGGCGGTTCGGCCCGCGGGTCCGCGCCGCGCACGACCTCGCGTCGCTGCGCGGCCTGCGCGATCGCGATCTCGACGCCTTCTTCCGTCACCCCGCGAACGAGTTCCAGATGCGCGTCATCGCGAAAAAGCTCGACACGTTCTCGCAGAAACTCGCCCCCAGGCCCAGCCCCTAGTCCTAGCCCCCAGTCCCCGCTCGAACGGTCCACAGATAAATCGACGTGCCTTCGAGCTTCCGCTCGGCGTCCGGCTTCCAGTCGCCGAAGGTAAACCGGTGCGAGACGATGCGCGTGCCGGGCTTCAGATGCTCGAATCGTTCGCGCAGGCGCATGTTGATCGAGTTCGACAGATAAATCGCGATGACCGTCGCGTCCGAGAGGTCCGTCTTGAACAGATCCTCCTGGACGAACTTCACCTTGTCGGTGACGCCGGCCTTCCGTGCGTTTTTGTTCGACTGCTTGATCAGATCCGCGTCGAGCTCGACGCCGACGCCGCGCGCGCCGAACTTCTTCGCGGCGAGAATCGGGATGCGGCCGTCGCCGGATCCGAGGTCGTAGACGACGTCGGACGCGGTGACGTTCGCCATCTTCAGCATCGCCTCGGCGACGCCGCCCGATGTCGGCACGTAGTGGATGTCCGGAGTCTGAGCGAGCCAGAAGAACAGGAGTAGAGTAAGCATCGTGCGAATCGCGCTCCTTGGATTGGCCTTCGCAGTCGCCGCTCAAGCTCCCGCCGATCGTCCGGCGGTGACCGTGCGCGGGCAGACGTACACGCCGGCCTCTATTCTCGCGCGGAACATGGGCAGCGTGGAAGATCAGGAGACCGCGTTTCCGCCGCACCGGATCGTCGCCAACGTCTATTACGTCGGCACTCGAACCCTCAGCTCGTTCCTCGTCGTCACGCCGGCGGGCGATATCCTGATCGACACGACGTACGAGCGGAACGCGAAGACGATCCAGCAGTCGATCGCGCAGCTCGGCTTCAAGGCCGCCGACGTGAAAATCATTCTCGGCAACCACGCGCACGGCGATCATCAGGAAGGCGACGCGATCTGGAAGGCCATGACCGGCGCGCAGGTGATGGCGATGGCCGAGGACGTTCCCGCGCTGATGCAGATGATGCCGGGCGGAAAAGCGCATCCGGTCGATCGCGTGCTTCACGACGGCGACAGCGTCGAGCTCGGCGGCACGACGCTCGTGGCGAGATTGACGGCCGGGCATACGAGGGGCGCGACGACGTTCACGATGCGCGCGCAGGACGGCGGCCGCGCCTCCGACATCGTGTTCTTCACGAGCCTCCGATCGCCGGCGCAGGTGACGCCGGGGATCGCCGCGGAATTCGATCGCACGTTTCCGCTCGTCCGCGCGCTGCCGTGCGACGTGCCGCTCGGTGACCATCCGGCCGAGTACGGCATGAAGGCGAAGTACGCGAAGCTGGCCGCGGGCGCCGCGAATCCGTTCGTCGACAAAGCCGGCTGCTTCGCCGAGGTCGATATCCAGGAAGCGATGTACCACGCGATAATCGGACGGTGACACTCGCGGTTCGAGGTTCGTGGTTCGCCGTTCGGTGTGCGTTCGTCGTCCTGCTCCTGTGCGGCCGCGCGTTCGCCGACGCAGCGGCGCCGCCCGACGTCCTCGTTTCCCGGCAGCTGCTCGCAAAGGCGCATCTCAAGGTCGGCGACGTCGTGACGCTGTCCGGCGACTCGGCCGGCAGCCGGGCGCGCCGGTTCCGCGTCGCCGGCGTCTACGAGCCCACGCCCGACCCGATGAAGTTCAACGCCGAGCGCATCGAAGCCCGGCTGCATCTCGACGACATGCTGGCGCTGACGGAAGATCCGGCCGACCCGTCGACGTCCGATGCCGTGTCCGTCATCAACGTCACCCTGCCGAACGCCGCCGACCAGTCGAGCGCGCGAACGTTCTCCCGATCCCTGTCGGCCAGGACGCCGTTCGTCGTCTCCGCCGCGACCGCCGACGCCGACAACGCGACGTTCGTCGTCATCGATCGCTTTCACACGGCCATCGCGGCGGTGACCGTGATCGGCAGCACGGCGTTCCTGCTCGCGCTGATGGTCATTCGGGCCGAAGAGCGAAAGGAAACGGTCGGCGTGCTGAGGCTGATCGGGATCTCGCGGAAGACGATCATGACCGAGGTGGTCGTCGAAGGACTGCTGGTGGCGGTTGCCGGGGCGGCGGCGGGCGTGCTCATCGCCGCGGCCGCGCAGGGCGCCGTCAACCGCTTCTTCCAGCACCGCTACGACACGACGCTGATCTTCATGCGGGTGTCGCCGAAGATCGCGCTGCGATCGATTGCCGTGGCGGTTCCCGTCGGCGTCGTCGCCGGCGCCGTCGCGTCGTGGACGCTGCTCCGGCGCGGCGCCTCCTCGCTGGTGCGGCGGTGACGGCGTTCGCGCTCGCGTGGAGGACGGCGCGCCGGTATCGCGCACGCGCCGTGCTGGCCGTCGTCGGGGTCGCCGTCATCGGCGCGCTCAACTTCGACATGCTGATGCTGTCGCGCGGCCTGCTGCTGTCGTTCGCCACCATGATCAACAGCACGGGCTACGACATCCGCGTCGCCGGCGCGTCCACGCTTCCGCTCTCGCGCTCGCCGCTCACCGACGCGACGACGCTGATGAACGAGGTCGCGGCGCTGCCCGAGGTCGACGCGGTCGCGTTGATTCGCACGGCCGGAGCCGTGCTGGCGGCGCCGGGCCGGCCGCCGGAAGGCGCGGAGCTCATCGGCTCGACGGATCCCGCAGGCCTCGGCATCTGGAAGCAGGCGACCGGCGGCGATCTGACGTCGGCGCCGAACGGCGCGACGGCGTCCGCGGTCATCTCCCGCCCGCTCGCCGTGCGTCTCGGCCTGTCGGCAGGCTCGACGATCAGCGTGCGTGTGCGGATCGTGGATTCGCTGTCCGCGATGCCGCCCGTGACGCTGCGTGTCGCGGGCATCGCGGAGTTTCCGTTCGAATCGCAGCAGGCGTCCATCGTCGCGACGACGATGGACGGGTTCAAGGCGGCGTATGGGGGCGTGCTGAACGACGAGGCGTCGTTCATGTTCGCGCGGTCGCGGCCGCCCGCCGGCGCCGAGGCCGCCGCCGACGCGATCAACAGGCTGCGCACCGACATCCATGCGTTTTCCAACGAACAGGTCATCGCCAACTTCGGCAGGAACGCCTTCACCTACTTCCGCCAGATCTCCGTCGTCCTCTCGGCGACGACCGCGGCGTTTTCGATGCTGCTGGTGGCGACGCTGCTGACGGTGTCGGTGAATCAGCGGCTCGGGGAAGTGGCGGCCCTGCGCGCGCTCGGCATCTCGCGGCGGCGGATTGCGTCGACGCTGCTGTGGGAAGCGGCGCTGCTCGTCGGCATCGGCGGCGTGCTGGCGCTGCCGCTCGGCGAGCTGCTCGCGACGGTGCTCGATAAAATTCTCCGCCGCATGCCCGGACTGCCGTCGGGCCTGCACTTCTTCATCTTCGAGCGGAACGCGCTCGTGCTCCATGCCGCGGTGCTGGCGGTCACGGCGGTCGTCGCGGCGATGTACCCGGTCTGGCTGGCCGTGCACCTCCCGATCGCGCAGACGCTGCGGCAGGAGGTGTCGTGAGCGGGTCCGGAGACGTCGTGGTCGCGCAGGCGCTGAGCCGCGTGTTCCCGATGGCGGCCGGTCCGGTCACCGCCGTGCGCGAAGTCTCGCTGCGCGTGGACCGCGGCGACTACATCGCCATCGGCGGGCCGTCGGGGTGCGGCAAGTCGACGCTGCTGCACCTGCTCGGCTGCGTCGACACGCCCTCGTCCGGCACCGTGCGATTCGAGGGCCGCGATGTCGGCGCGCTCTCGGACAGCGAGCGCGGGAAGATCCGGCTGACGCGCATCGGCTTCGTGTTCCAGCGGTTCTTTCTGCTGCCGATGCTGACCGCCTGGGAAAACATCGAGCTGCCGCAGTCGGAGGCCGGCGTGCCGGCGGCCGAGCGTCGCGCGCGGACGCGCGAGCTGCTCGAGTACGTCGGCCTGTCCGCGCGGGCGGAGCATCTGCCGTCGCAGCTGTCCGGCGGCGAGATGCAGCGCGTGGCCGTCGCGCGTGCGCTCGCGAACCGTCCCGCGCTGCTGCTCGCGGACGAGCCGACCGGGGAGCTCGACGAAGCAACGGGCGATCACATCGCCGCGCTGTTCGATCGCGTGCACGCCGACGGCACCGCGATCGTGCTCGTGACGCACAACGCGTCGCTCGCGGCGCGCGCGAAAACGCGCAGGGCCATGCGCTCCGGCGTGCTCGAATGATCATCCGCCTCGCTCTCCGATCGCTCGCCGTGCGGCCGGTTCGCACCGGCGTGCTCGCGCTCGGCTTCGGCCTCGGCATCGCGGTGATGGCGGCGCTGCTCGGCGTCGGCGACGTGATCCTCGAGCAGGCGCGATCGCCGGCGCTGGCAGGCGGCGGCGACATGATCGTCTTCGGCGCGTTCGGCATGATCGAGAACGCACCGTACGTGCTGTCGAGCGTCCGCAATCTCGCGCCGGCCGCGTCGCCGTCGCGCCGCGAGACGATCTATCTGCTGAAGGACGGCCAGACGATTCCGGTGATCGCGCGCGGCGGCGTGCCGAGCCTGGAGAAGGCGATCGGCGACGCCGAGGTCAGGAACATCGCCGCGTGGACCGACGCGCCGTCCGACGCCCGGTGGACGCATGTCGATCAGGCCGCCGTCCTTCGCGAGTTCGATCGCTTTCATCCGCAGCCGGACGTGCCGGAGTTCGCCGACTCGTGGGCCGAGTGGCTCTATTTCAACGGACGCACCAGCGACGGCCGCGTGCGTTTCTATCTCACATACATCTTCGGCCCGGAGAAGCGCCCGGGCATACGATCGGCGGCCGTGCGGCTGCAGCTCGACCGCGACGGCAGGACGACGAACTACGGCGCGCTTGCCGACGTCGACGGCAAGGCCGTGCTCGAGCGCGCGCCGGACGTGGACATCGGGCGGAGCTCCGTGCGTCTCGAGCACGGACGCTATCGATTGACGTTGAACGTTCCGGGGGCGAGCGGAGTCCTGACGCTCGATCCGGCGCCCGGCCGGTCGCTTCCTCCGGCGGTGCTCCACGGCGCCCGCGGCTGGCTGTCCGGCTACGTTGTCCCCGTCCTGTCCGGAAAGCTTTCAGGGACGCTGTCCGTCAACGGCGAGGACATCCCCCTGACCGGCGCATCCGGCTACCACGATCACAACTGGGGCTTCTGGAAGGACGTGCACTGGCAGTGGGGCCAGGTCTCGGGCGGGGACCTATCCTTTATATATGGCCGCGTTTTCCCGCCTGCCGACGTGGCCGCCCCCGACCGTATTCCCGGGTTCTTCGGCGTTCTGGACAACGCCGGCCTCGTGGCCGTGGCGACCAACGTGTTCATCAACGAACATCGGCCCGGCGGCGACGCCAGGGCCGCCCCCTCGTCCATCGACATCACCGCCCGGGGCAGCGCGCTCGATTTGCGCCTGAGTTTTGCAACGGACCGGACGGTGCGAACCGCTCTCTCCATGACCGGCGGCGCGAACGACTTCCTGCAGCTGGGGGGCAGCTACCGCGTGAAGGGCCGCGCGGCGGGCCGGACGGTCGACTTCACGGCGCGAGGCGCCGCCGAGACATTTCAACCGAGGTAAACGACGATGAGTGTGAAAGGGCTGATGACGGCGGCGATTGCCGCGGTGTGGCTTGTGGCGCCGGCTTCCCATGTGTGGGCACAACAGCCGCCACCCGCACCTTCAGGGCCGCCGAAGGGCTTGAGCGGGTCGGCCGGCTTCGGCCTGTCGCTGACGCACGGCAACAGCGACACGGTCAATCTGAACGCGACCGTCGACTCCATCTACGACCCGAAGACCAACAACGTCATGAAGTGGAGCGGCCTGTTTCTCCGGGGCAAGGAGAACGGCGTGGTGAGCGTCAACCGCGTGTCCGGCATGTTCCGCGACGAGAACACGGTCAACGGCCGCATGTACGTGTTCGGCGAGATGGACGCGCTGCACGACACGTTCAAGCAGATCGACTACCTGCTCTATCCGGCCGCCGGCCTCGGCTACAAGATCCTCAACAGCATGCGCTCGCAGTTGACGGCCGATGCCGGCGCGGGCGCGGTGATCGAGCAGGACGCCGGCGTCGTCGCCCGCGGCGCGATCGCGCTGACGCTCAGCGAAAAGCTCGTGCACCAGCTCACCTCGACGACGACGATCAAGGAATCGGCGACCGCGCTGCTCAAGACGAACCAGTGGAGTGACGGGCTGTACTCGTTCCAGGCGGGCATCGCCGCGAAGATCTCGACGCGGTTTCAGCTGTCGCTGGATGTGCTCGACACGTTCAAGAACCAGCCGATCGATCCGGCGATCCATCGGAACGACCTCGCGCTGGTGACGAGTATCGTCGCGAAGTACTAGGGCTGAGGGCCCGGAGCTGAAGGCTCACTTGCAGACCTGCTCGACCGCCGGTGCGTTTCGAGTGGCCTCCGAGTACGGCGCGTAGCGATCGATGCCGTCGATCGGCGAGACGATGATTCGTTCACTTGTCAGGAACGTGACCGGATAACTTTGCCAGTACGGCGCCCGGGCGGCCGTGATGCCGGCGCGTTCGAGGCAGGCTATCGTCTGCTCGCGCCGCGTGTCGGGCGCGAGCCGCCGGTACCACGCCATCTGTTCGGCCGCGAACAGTCCCAGCATGAACAGCAGCAGCACGACGCCTGCCGGCCGCGCCGTGCGCCAGACGGCGTCGACGCCGACGGCGTAGATCACCGGCAGGGCCGCGTAGATCGGCATCAGGTAGCGATACGACTGCGCGTCGATGTACGAGCCGCTGACGAGAAACATCGCGACCGCGACGATCGGGAAGAGGTGGAAGAAGAGATTGAGCGGCCTCGCCCTGAACGACGTCGAGGTCTTCCAGACGGCCCAGTACGACAGCAGCGCGAGCGCGAGGAGCACGAGCACGAGCGGCTGGAAGGCGGTGCGGGCTCCGGTCGGATCGCGAAAGCCGAGCAGCACCGGCAGCATGACGCCGTTGATGTCGGGCAGGGCGCCGAGCAGGCCGCGGACGTCGAGCCGGTTGATTGGCGCGCCGAGCCCGCGGTTGCCGATGCGGCCGATGATGGCCGGCGAGTAGCCGACGAGGAACGCCACGGCGGGACCGAGCAGCCGTTGGCGGAACACGGCAATCACGGCGGCGAGGACGCCGGCTGCGGCGATCGCGCCTGCAATCCACCACATCTTCTGCGGATGCGTCGCCGTGACGTGCGCACCGAGCACGCGAACGTCGAGGCCGCCAGCGAAGAACGCGACGAGCCCGAGGACGACGTAGAGCAGGACGGCCGCGCTCATCACGGCCAGTGCCACGCGTGACATCGTTCCGCGGATTGCGAGCGTCGGCCTGTAGACGAGGAATGCCGCCACGGCCAGCGACGCGACGTAATAGAGGATGTACTGCTGAATCCAGAAACCGAGCCCCAGCGCCAGCGCCGCAGTGTAGAGCGCCCCTTTCAGGGGCGCGGCGGGCGCGACCGGCGCGTTCGGCGCGGAGCGCGCGCGTTCGATCGCGAGAAGGCCAATCGTGCCGACAAGGAACGTCATCACGATCTCGGCGCTGCCGCTGAGCGTCCACAGCACGAGCGACGGCGGTCCGGCGATGAACAGCGCGGTCGCGATCCACGCGACCCGCCGTGAGAACACCCGCTCGAGCAGGCGGACGTTCAGGCAGAGGAAGACGACGAAGCAGGCGAGCGTGACGGCTTTCAACGCGATCACGCTCGAGCCGGCGACGCGGAAGACGGCGCCGCTCAGGAGCACTTCGGGCGTGCCTTTGTACCGCTGCCCCCACAGAAACAGCGAGTGATCGCCGAGGTGCCGCGCCATCAGTCCCTCGACCGCTTCGTCGGCGTCGAAGAACCGATCGCCGCGCAGGAGGAACGGCAACCGCGCCGCGATCGCGGCGGCGGCAATCACCAAATCGCCAAACCGCCAAATCCTGCGATTCATCGATGCCGGGGTATTATCTCCGCGAATGAATGTCGACCTCCTGATGGCCGAGGCCCTCGTCCAGGCCCGGCGCGCGACGGAGGCGGGCGAGGTCCCGATCGGCGCCGTGGTCGCGATCAACGGGGAAATCGTCGGCCGCGGCTTCAACCATCCCATCACCGCGAACGATCCGACGGCGCATGCGGAGATTCTCGCGATGCGCGACGCCGCGAGGCTGGTCGGGAACTACCGCCTGACCGGGGCGACGCTCTGCGTGACGATCGAGCCGTGTCTGATGTGCGTCGGCGCGATCGTCCACGCGCGCATCGCGCGGCTGGTGTTCGGCGCGGCGGAGCCGAAGAGCGGCGCGGTCGTGTCGGCGGTTCGAGCCGGCGAGCTGCCGGGACTCAACCATCGCTTCGAGGTGCAGTCGGGCGTGCGCGAAGACGAGTGCCGCGCGCTGATGCAGGACTTTTTCAGGGACCGACGGTAGTTTGATAAACTCGAAAGGTTGACCCGACCGCCGGTGAGGTGGCTGAGTGGTCGAAAGCGGGCGCCTCGAAAGCGTCTGTACCTGAAAGGGTACCGGGGGTTCAAATCCCTCCCTCACCGCCACTTTTCGCTTCTATAATCCCAGCGCATGCGGGTCATGTTCTTCGCTGCGCTTGCGGCCGCGCTGTCCGGCGCGGGCGATTTCTCTCCGGCAACGCTCGCCGCGCCGCCGACCGCGAACTGGCCGACCAACGGCGGCAACCTCTATAACCAGCGC
>DATNBT010000553.1:0-4244 GCA_035571855.1 Vicinamibacterales bacterium | reverse complement strand
CGTCGAGGAACCGCCTGCCGGCAGGGGACTGGATGTAGGACATGAGGTCTTCGTTCGACGTCAGCCGATCCATCAGCTTCGCGTGCGTCTCGACGTGCGTCTTCGAGACGCGCAGCCATTTCCGGTGCTCGATGACCGTCCGGATGACCCAGACGATCGACAGGACGGCCGCCAGTCCCATGATGAGCGCGGCGATCCCGCCCATGATCTGATCCATCGCGCGGATCGCCTGCGCCGTCGGCGTCTCGCGCTGCTCGTACTCGCGGCGGTTCATGTCACGGTACTGCTGGTCGAAGTAGTACGTCGGGTTGTGCGCGATGCCGGGATGCTGCCCCAGAAACGCGCCGAGCTGCGGGTACGGCTGCAGGTAGGCGTCGTTGTTCAGGAGCGTCGGGTCGAGCGCGAGCACGCGGCTCAGCGACGGCGGATACTCCCGCAGCAGATCCTGGAACTGGCGCACGGTCTCCGGCGCGTTGGCGTCCTGGACGATGCCGTTCTGGCCGCGGCCCCGTCCGCCGCCCCGCGCCGCGCCGCGCGGCCCTTCAACGGGCTCCTGCGCGAAGGCCGGAGCGGCCGTAAGTAACAGAAACAAGAGGGCGATACGTTTCATACCCCCTATAACGCTCCCGCGCGGGGAAGGTTAACCCTGCGGTACCGGTCGCGAATACGGAGAATGGGGCGCTCTACGAGGTAATACGACCCGCAGGCGCAAACGAGCGCGCCGATCCACCAGACACGCCAGTCATACACCGGAAGCGCCGAGAGCTTCGGACCCGCCGACCACGCGATGAACAGCTCCTGCCAGACATACAGGGAGTACGACAGGATGCCCAGCCAGACAACAACCGGGGCGTTGAGCGCCTGATACAGCAGTCCCGATCGCTGTTCGACGGTCAGTCCGATCGCGAAAAGGACTGCGATCGCCTCGACCAGCGGAATCACCGGTTCGAAGGCGCCGGCCCGGCCGTCAGCCGCCGCGGCGAGGACCAGGACCGCGAGCGCCGCGCCCGATGTCCACGGCGGCGCCGATCGGATGCGCGCGCGGTACTTCAGGTAGGCGAACGCGCCGAGGCAGCCGACGGCGAGGCTGTCGGCGTACCGCGCGATCGAGTAGAAGTTCAGCGCTCGATGGATCAGCGGACTCGAGACGTGATCCGTGATCGCATCCGCGCGGATCAGCGGACAGAGGACGACGGGAATCAGCAGCAGCGCGGCCGCGAGACGCCGACGCTGCCAGAGCCCGAACGCGACGAGCGTCACCGGCCAGACGAGATAGAACTGCTCCTCGACCGCCAGGCTCCAGTAATGGCCGGTCAGGCTCTGGTTCTGCCCGATGAAGTTGCGAGTGAAGGTCAGCGAGCCGATCCACGCGCCCGGCGTGTCCACGTAGAGTCCGGCGCCCGCGAGCCCGAGCACGACGGCGAGATACAGGAAATAGACGGGGAAAATCCGGAGCACACGGCGCGCGTAGAACGAGCGCAGCGACGGCCGCCCGCGGCGCTCGGCCTCGAGGAGCAGCAGATACGTGATCAGCAGGCCGCTGATGACGAAGAAGATCCGGACGCCGAGGTTGCTCTGGAAGACCTGATGCCACCACGACGACGGCGGAAAGCCCCGGGAGGCCTCGAAGTGCCCCAGGACGACCAGCGCGATCGCGACCGCACGCCATCCATCGAGAGACGGAAGGCGCGCGGGCTGATACACTGGGGAGATGTCCTCGCCAGAAGTCGCCAACCTGTTGCGGCGCAACGTCGCGATCATAGCCCATGTCGATCACGGCAAGACCACGCTGGTCGACGCTCTTCTGCACCAGAGCGGCGTGTTCCGCGCCAACGAACGCGTCGTCGAACGCGCCATGGACAGCAACGAGCTGGAACGCGAGCGCGGGATCACGATCCTCGCGAAGAACACGGCGGTCCACTACAACGACCTGCTGATCAACATCGTCGACACGCCCGGCCACGCCGATTTCGGCGGGGAGGTCGAGCGGACGCTGTCGATGGTCGACGGCGTGATGCTGCTCGTCGACGCGTCGGAAGGGCCGCTGCCGCAGACGCGGTTCGTCCTCCGCAAGGCGCTCGAGCGCCGGCTGCGGCCGATCGTCGTGATCAACAAGATCGATCGTCCCGACGCACGGCCGCAGGAAGTGCTCAACGAAATCTACGACCTGTTCATCGACCTCGACGCCGGCGAGGATCTCGTCGACGAGTTCCCCGTGCTCTACACGAACGCGAAGACCGGGACGGCGAGCGTCTCGGCGGACGAGACCGGACAGGATCTCCGGCCGCTCTTCGACGCCATCGTCAAGCACGTGCCGCCGCCGCGCGGCAACCCCGACGCGCCGCTGCAGCTGCTGGTCGCGAACCTCGACTCGAGCGACTATCTCGGCCGCATCGCCATCGGCCGCATCTTCAACGGACGCGTGAAGATCGGCGATCCGGTCGCCGTCGTGAAGCTCGACAAGGCCGTGCAGCAGACCAAGGTCACCAAGCTCTACACCTTCGACGGCCTGAAGAGGATGGAAGCGCAGGAGGCCGCGGCCGGCGACATCGTGTGCCTCGCCGGCATCGAGGACATCACGATCGGCGAGACGATCACCGACATGGAGCACCAGATCGCGATTCCGCCGATCGCGATCGACGAGCCGACGGTGTCGATGATCTTCGGCGTCAACACGTCGCCCGTGGCCGGGCGCGACGGCCAGTACGTGACGTCTCGGCAGCTGAAGGATCGGCTCGACAAGGAGCTGCTCGGCAACGTCTCGATCCGCGTCGAGCCGACCGACACGCCGGAGCAGATGAAGGTGGTCGGCCGCGGCGAACTGCAGCTCTCGATTCTGATCGAGATGATGCGGCGTGAAGGGTTCGAGCTGCAGGTCTCGCGGCCCGATATCGTGACGAAGGAGATGAACGGCGTCACCGTCGAGCCGGTGGAAGATCTCGTCATCGACGTGCCCGAGGATCACCAGGGCGTCGTCATCGCGCAGGTCGGCGAGCGCAAGGGCGTGATGACGAAGATGGTGAACAACGGCAGCGGGCGCGTGCGGCTCGAGTTCAGGATTCCGGCGCGCGGCCTCATCGGGTTCCGGTCGCAGTTCATGACCGACACGAAGGGCACCGGCATCATGAACCACATCTTCGCCAGCTGGGAGCCGTGGCATGGGGCGATTCCGGCGCGCGCCAACGGCGCGCTCGTCGCCGACCGCGCCGGCGTCGCGACGTCCTACGCGATCTTCAACCTGCAGGAGCGCGGCGAGATCTTCATCGATCCCGCGACCCAGGTCTACGAAGGCATGATCATCGGCGAGAACGCGCGGCCGACGGACATGGACGTGAACGTCACGAAGGAAAAGAAGCAGACCAACATGCGCGCCTCGTCGGCCGACGAAGCCATCCGCCTGATTCCGCCGCGGAAACTCGGCCTCGAGCAGGCGATTGAGTTCATCAACGACGACGAGCTGGTCGAAGTGACGCCGTCGAACATCCGGTTGCGGAAGCGCATCCTGGCGGCGAACATGCGTCCGAAGGTGAAGGACTAGTGGCGCTGTTCAACCGGCGCACGACGGGCTCCGTCGTGTGCCCGGGGTGCGGGTCCCTGGTCGGCGTGAACGATTCGTCCTGCTACAACTGCGGACGCTCGAATCCGGGGCTGTTCGGCTTTGCCCCGATGCTCCGGCAGCTGAGCCTGCATTTCGGCTTCGCGCAGTTCGTGATCGGCGCCTCCAGCGTGCTGTACGTCGCGTCGCTGCTCCTGTCCGGTTCCGAGATGCAGGTGTCCGGCGGCGGGATGTCGTTTCTCGCGCCGTCGCAGACGGCGATCCGGCTGCTCGGCGCGAGCGGCGCGTATCCGGTCGTCGTCGAGTCGGCGTGGTGGACGGTGTTGAGCGCGAGCTGGCTGCACGGGAGCTTCCTGCACATCCTGTTCAACATGATGTGGGTGCGCGATCTCGGGCCGGCCGTCGTCGAGATGATCGGCACGTCGCGCACGATCATCATCTACGTCGTCGCGGGCGTCTGCGGGTTCGTGCTCAGCTCGCTGCTGCCGATCCTGCCGATCCAGATCCCGCTGCTGCACGGCGCGGCGCTCACGCTCGGCGCGTCGGCGTCGATCTTCGGCCTGCTCGGGGCGCTCGTGCATTACGGCAGGAAGAGCGGCAGCAACTACACCTACACGCAGGCGCTGCGCTACGCGGTGATTCTGTTCATCTTCGGCCTGATCATGCCGGGCGTCGACAACAGCGCCCA
>DATNBT010000552.1:0-10933 GCA_035571855.1 Vicinamibacterales bacterium | reverse complement strand
CTGTTGTATTTCGCGTTCAACTGCGGCCTGGTCGCGATCGCCGTGGCGCTGGAATCGAGGCAGTCGCTGTTGTACGTGTGGCGGAAGCACTTCCTCTGGCTCGGCATCGGCTACTTCGCGTCCGCCTCCGTCGCGTTCTGTCTCGTGCTGCTGATCCAGCAGTCGAGCCTCGTCGCCGCGGTCATGGTGCTGCCGCTGCTCGTGATCTTCCACCTCACGCTGCGCGCGACGTTCGGCCGCGTCGACGACGCCCGGCGGCATTTCCACGCGATGGACCGGCTGTATCTGTCCACGATCGAAACGCTGGCCATGGCGATCGACGCCAAGGACGACGTGACGCACAGCCACGTGCGGCGCGTGCAGACGCTCGCGCTGGCGGTCGCGCGCGCGCTCGGCATCACCGACAAGTCGCAACTGAAGGCGATCGAGGCGGCCGCGCTGCTGCACGACACCGGCAAGCTCGCCGTGCCGGAACACATCCTCAACAAGCCCGGCGGGCTGACCGAGGCCGAGTTCGAGAAGATGAAGCTGCACGTGGACATCGGCGCCGACATCCTGTCGCTCGTCGATTTCCCGTTTCCGGTCGTGCCGATCGTCCGCTGTCATCACGAGAACTGGGACGGCAGCGGCTATCCGAACGGCGTCAAGGGCGAGGACATCCCGATCGGCGCGCGCATTCTCTCGGTCGTCGACTGCTTCGATGCGCTGACCTCGGATCGCCCGTATCGCAAGCGGCTCACCGACGAGGCCGCTTTCCAGATTCTCGGCGAGCGCAGCGGCCGCATGTACGACCCGAACATCGTCGACACATTCATGCGGATCCACCGCGACATCGTCCTGCCGGACGACGACCCGCCGGCGCATCGTGACGTCATGCAGCGCATCTCGCGCGCCCGGCAGACGGCGCCTGCGGCCGTCGCCGCGCCCGTCATGACGGGCATCGCGGCGTTCGCGCAGCCGGAGATGTTCGCGTTCGTCAGCCTGGCGCGGCTGGTGTCGGGCGACGCGTCGCGGGCGGACGTCCTCGCGCTCGCCTCGAATCTGATGACGCAGATCGTTCCGGGGGCCAGCGGCGCATGGCTGCTTCCGGATCCGGCGCGCGATCGTCTGGTGGCGGCCGACGTCTTCGGCCCCGCGGCGGGCGCGCTCTACGGGATGACGGTCGGGATCGGCGACCGGCTGTCCGGGTGGGTCGCCGCGTCGCGGCAGGTGATCGTGAACTCGCCGGCGGCGCTGGATCTGGGCGAGCGCGCGAGCCTCACGCAGCCCGCGCTCACGCGCTGCCTCAGCGTGCCGCTGACGTCGGGCAACGCGCTGGTCGCCGTCCTGACGCTGTATTCGTCCGACGATCACCTCTTCGACGATCAGCGCGCGCGGCTGCTGCAGATCGTCGCGCCGCACGTCGTTTCGGCGCTCACCGCCGTGGCGCAGGAGCCGTCAGCCAGGAAAGAGAGCCTCGCGGTCGAAGGCCTGCGTCCCGGCGTCGGTGCAGACCGCATACTCGGCCGGACGCACTGAGACGCCGGCACACTCCCCGCGCTCACGTCATTTCATCGGCCGTCGCCCAGATGTTTGGCGATGATCATCCGCTGCGCCTCTGACGTGCCCTGGTAGATTTCCGCGGCGCGCGCGTCGCGGAACAGGCGTTCGGCCAGCGATCCCCGGCGATAACCGGCGGACGCAAGCACCTGCATCGCTTTGTCCGCCGCCTTGTGCGCGGCTTCCGATGCGGCGAGCTTCGCCATCGACGACTCAATCAGCCCGTCGTCGCTCTGATCCTTCATCGTCGCGGCTTTCCACATCAGCATCCGGGCGGCGTCGAGCTCGGTCGCGACGTCGGCGATCATGAACTGCACCGCCTCGAACGCCGCGATGGGACGGCCGAACTGCTGCCGGGACTTCGCATGCGCGATCGCGTGCTCGAGCGCGGCCCGGCCGATGCCGAGCGCCTGCGCGGCGATGGCGACACGGCCGCCCTGCAGCGCCCACATCGCGAGCGCGAATCCCTGATTCACCTGTCCGAGGACGTGATCGTCGCCGACGGCGATGTCGAGATCGAGGTCCATGCATCCAAGCCCGCGGACGCCGAGCGAGTCGTCACGTGACGTGCGCGTGATGCCCGGCGTGTCGAGCGGCACGAGGAAGGCCGTGATCCCTTCGCGACGCGCGCCCGGTTGCGTCGACGCGAACACGACGGCGACGCCGGCGGCTTCCGCGTTCGCGACCCAGACCTTGCGTCCTTTGATCCGGTAGCCGCTTCCCTCGCGGACGGCCGTGGTCTGCTGGTTCGCCGCGTCCGTGCCCGCGCCCGCCTCCGAGAGCGCAAACGCGCCGATCGTCTGTCCGCCGGCGAGCGTCTTCAGCCAGCCGGCGTGCAACGCGTTGCGGGCGCCGTGTTCGATCAGCTCGGCGACCAGCGAGTTCGTGACGACGAGTGAAACCGCCACCGTGGCGCTCGCGTGCGCAATCGTCTCGATCGCCAGCGTGTAGCTCAGGTAGTCGCGGCCGGCGCCGCCATGTTCACGCGCGACGGTCACCCCGTACAGCCCGAGCTTCGCGGCGGCGGACATGACGACCGCCGGGAACTCCCCGTTCCTGTCGATGGTTTCGGCCCAGGGCTCGACCGTCTCGCGGGCAAATTGCTCGATGGAGTGCTTGAAGGACTGCTGCTCAGGCGTGAGGCCAAAGTCCATGATCAGATTGTCCGTCTAAAGGCGGACACGGCGAAAGGATACCCGGCGAGAGCTACGAAAGGGTTTTCGCGAGCCTCTCAAAAATCGGACGAAGACGCTGCACGGCCATCGACAGGTCCTCGGGAAGCACCCGTGTGTTGCCGATGACGCCCATGAAGTTGGTGTCGCCGTTCCAGCGCGGCACCATGTGGATGTGGAGGTGATCGAGGACGCCCGCGCCGGCCGGACGTCCGAGGTTGATGCCGACGTTGATGCCGTGCGGGTGATACGCCTCGTGGATCGCCAGCTCGGAGAGGCGCGACAGCGCCATCAGTTCGGCGCGCTCGTCGGCGCTCGTCGACGCGAGATCGGGCAGGTGGCGCTTGGGCACCACCATGAGATGCCCGTTGTTATAGGGATAGAGATTGAGGATGACGAAGCAGGTCGTGCCCGTGTAGACGACGAGGCTGTCGTCGAGCCCGTTGTTCTCGCAGAAGATGCAGCCTTCGGATTCGCCCTTCGCGGTGCGCGTCACGTAGGCCAGTCTCCACGGCGACCAGAGCCGTTCCACTACACCGCGATGGTGTCGGGCGGCGCCGATCCGCTCGCGGGCGGCACCGGCTCCTTGTTGATCAGTTCCTTCAGTTCCTTGCCGGGCTTGAAGTACGGGACCTTCTTCGGCGGCACGTCCACCTTGTCGCCGGTTTTCGGGTTGCGGCCCTTGCGCGGCTCGCGCTTCCGGAGACGGAAGCTGCCGAAGCCGCGCAGCTCGATCTTCTCGCCGCGATGCAGCGCGTCAATGATGCTCTTGAACACCGTGTCGACGATGACCTCGGAGTGCTTCTTCGTGAGGTCTGAAACCCTCGAAACTTCCTCGACGAGCTCCGCCTTCGTCATGCTGCCGCTGTTCATATATGAGCCCTCAGCCTTAGCGTTTGCGGAAGTGGTCTCCCAGCGTCGCGGTGCCGTCCCCGGCCCCTTCCCGATATTCTTCCCAGTCCGCACGGAATTCGTCCGACTTCAGCGCGCGGATCGACAGGCCGATCTTCCGCTCCGACGGCGCGAGCTTGATGATCTTCATCGGGTACGTCTCGCCGACCGTCAGCTCCACCTTGTCTTTGTTCGAATCGTCGAACTCCGACACGTGAATGAGGCCCTCGATGCCTTCGTCGAGCTCGACGAACGCGCCGAAGTTCGTCATGCGCACGACCTTGCCTTCGATCGTGTCGCCGACGTGGTGGCGCGAGAAGAAGTCGTCCCAGATGTCGGTGGCGAGCTGCTTGAGGCCGAGCGACAGCCGCTGGTTCTCGGCGTCGATGTTCAGCACCATCGCCTCGACGACGTCGCCCTTCTTCAGCACTTCAGACGGGTGCTTGATGCGCTTGCTCCACGACATGTCGGAGATGTGAATGAGGCCGTCGATCTCCTCTTCCACTTCGACGAACGCGCCGAACTCCGTCAGGTTGCGCACCTTGCCCTGGATCTTGGAACCGACCGGGTACTTGTCGGCCAGGTCGTGCCACGGGTTGCTCTCGACCTGCTTGAGGCCGAGCGAGATGCGGCGGGCCGTCGGGTCGACGCCGAGCACGAGCGCGTCGACGGTGTCGCCGACGTTCAGCAGCTTGCTCGGATGCTTGACGCGCTTGCTCCACGACATCTCGCTGACGTGGATGAGGCCTTCGACACCGGCCTCGAGCTCGATGAACGCGCCGTAGTCGGTGAGGCTCACGACCTTGCCGCCGACGCGCGCGCCGACCGGATAGCGCTCCATCACGTTCGCCCACGGATCCGTGATCAGCTGCTTGTGGCCGAGCGAGACGCGCTCGGTCGCCGGATCGTATTTGAGGACGACGACGTCGATCTCGTCGTTGACCTTGAACAGCTCCGACGGATGGCCGACGCGGCCCCACGACATGTCCGTGATGTGGAGCAGGCCGTCGATGCCGCCCAGATCGATGAACGCGCCGTAGTCGGTGATGTTCTTGACGACGCCCTTGAGGACCTTGCCTTCGGCCAGCGTCTCGAGCGTGTGCTTCTTTTTCTCGGCGTTCTCCTCTTCGAGGAGCGCCTTGCGCGACAGGACGATGTTGCCGCGCTTCTTGTTGACCTTGATCACGCGCATGCGCAGCTCCTGGCCGCGCAGTGCGTCGAGATTCCTCACCGGACGGACGTCGATCTGGCTGCCGGGCAAAAACGCGCGGACGCCGATGTCCACGGCCAGTCCGCCCTTGATGCGCTCGATGACGCGTCCGATAACGACCTTCTTCTCGGCGTAGGCCTTCTCGACTTCGTCCCAGATCTTCATCTTCTCGGCTTTTTCGCGCGAGAGGACGACGTAGCCTTCACGATCCTCGGTGCGTTCGAGCAGGACGTCGACGATGTCGCCGGCCTGCACGGTGATTTCGCCGTTTTCGTCGACGAACTCATCCACGCCGATGATGCCTTCGGATTTGTAACCGACGTCGACGATGACTTCGGAGGGGGTGACCTTGAGGACCGTTCCTTTCACGACTTCGCCTTCCGCGATGTTGCGGAAGCTGTTGTCGTAAATATCGAGCAGCTTTGCAAATTCGGTGGGATCCATCTGCTGCTCGTCTTCGCGCTGGAGGGCCTTCACGCCCACCCCTTTCGCGGAGCCGGAAAGATTCTCGTTTTCAGCGTTCGCCATGCCTTACAGTTCCTCCTCAGTCGATCGGTGTTCGCGCGGTGCGGTCGCGCTTTACTGGCGCGCTCATTGCAGCGGCGATAAGCCTCAGAGAGTACGACACTTAACGTAAGCAAGTCAAGGATTTGAAAGGATTTCCATGGCGAGCAAACGCGCAAAGAAGAGCCCCAGGAAGGCCGCAAGACGCCCAAAGAAGGCCAAACGACGGGCACGAGCGGGGAAAACTTCGCGTAAACCCGCCCGCAAACAGGCGAAAAAGGCGCGCAAGGCCTCGGCGAAACGGCCACCCGTCGCCACGCTGCGGACGCCGCCTTCCTCGCTCGACATGGATCGCGGGGCGTCCGCCGCCCGCTCGGGCCGGCGCGCGCTCAAGGAGAGCACGCGGCAGCACAACAAGATGGCCGCGCTGACCGGCGGCGACGTCGACGCGGACATGGAAAGCGCGTACTTCACGGGCGACGGCGCGCCCGGCGGCGACAACCCCACGCCGGATCAGTCGGACGTCGACGAGATCGGCCACGCGATCGGCGTCGAATACAACGACAACCAGGAGCTGCGCGGCGGCGACGAGGTCGCCGACCGCGACAAGCATCGGTGGGATAACGAATAGCTAGGTCCGCGCGGCGACGATCGCAAGCACCCGTACGACGACGTCTTCCACCGTGGCGCCCGTCGTGTCGATCACCACGGCGTCGGGCGCGGCGTAAAGCGGGGACGCCGCGCGCGTGCGGTCGCTCTGATCGCGCGCGGTGAGCGCGCTCGCGACCTCAGCCACCGCCGCCGGACCGCCGGTGTGCGCGGGATCCTGCGCGCGCCGGCGCGCGCGTTCGTCGGGCGACGCGTCCAGGTAAATCTTCACGTCGGCATCGGGAAAGACGACGGTGCCGATGTCACGCCCTTCCATCACGATGCCGCCGTGCTTTCCCGCGGCGCGCTGCTGCTCGACGAGCACCGCGCGCACACGCGGGAGCCGCGCGACCGACGCCGCGGCCCGGTCGATCTCCGGCGTGCGGATGGCGCGCGTCACGTCCGCGCCGGCAATCGTCACGATCTCGGCCGCCACCGACGGCGGATATTGCAGCGCCAGCGCCGACACGCGCGCCTCGTCGTCCAGCGGCACGCCCTCCTGCGCCGCCTTCCAGCCGACCGCCCGGTACATCGCGCCGCTGTCCACGTGACGATAGCCGAGCCTGGCCGCAATCGCCCGCGCGACGGTGCCCTTGCCGGCGCCGGAAGGCCCGTCGATGGCGATGATTAAGGGACGCATGATGGGCTGAACGGGCGGGAGTGGCTGGATGGGCAGAATGACAGCGTCCTGCCTTTCCTGCCCTTCCTGCCCATCCCGCCACAGACTAACATGCAGTGGTGGAGCGTCTTCAGAAGATCCTGTCGCAGGCCGGCATCGCGTCGCGCCGGGCGAGCGAAAAACTCATGCTCGAAGGCCGCGTCACCGTCAACGGCGCGACGATCACGGAGCTCGGCACGAAAGCGGACCCGTCGCACGACGACATCCGCGTCGACGGCGCGCGCATCAAGACGCCCGAACATCATCGCTACATCCTGCTGAACAAGCCGCGGGGGTACGTGACGACGCGCTCGGATCCGCACAAGCGCAGGACCGTGCTCGATCTCCTGCACGGCGTGCGCGAGTACATCTACCCTGTCGGCCGCCTCGACTACGACTCCGAAGGCCTGCTGATTCTGACCAACGACGGCGATCTCGCCGCGCGGCTGACGCATCCGCGTCACGGCGTCGCTCGCGTGTACGAGGCGCGCGTGCTCGGCGACCCCGACGCGCACGACATCAGCCGCCTGGCGAAGGGCGTCTCGATCGAGGGCCGCCGCACCGAACCCGCCGAAGTCGTGGCGCTCGGCCCGGGACGTCTGCGCATCACGGTTCGAGAGGGACGCAATCGCCAGGTGCGGAAGATGTGCGACGCGATCGGCCACCCGGTCGACGAGCTGCGCCGCGTGGCCATCGGTCCGATCCGCGATACGAAGCTGAAGTCGGGACAGTGGCGCGATCTCACGCCGGAGGAGATCCAGAGGCTGCAGAGAACAACGGAGACGAAAAACGATCAACGCAGAGATCGCAGGGATCACTGAGAAGAATTCGTTTGCCTCTCTGAGATCCCTGCGATCTCCGTGTTGATCCGTCTCCCGATCTCGTCGGCGACCAGGGCGTGCCCGGCGGCGTTGTAATGGCTCGCCGCGGTCGTGTCGTAGAGAAACAGCGACTTCGCATCCGTCCGCGCACGGAACGCCGCCAGCACGTCGATCAGCGGAATCCGCTCGGCGCGCGCGGCGTCTTCGAGAAACGGCGTCCACGGATCGACGCCGCCCAGCTCGTCGAGCGTCGGCAGATGCGCGAGGAACAGCCGGCTCCCCCGCTGCTCGTTCACGCGCTTGAGGTCGGCGAACATCGCCCGCAGCACGGCTTTCGTCCCGGCATCCTTGTCCGCGTCCGACGGCGCGTCTGGCCCGAACTTGTTCAGCACCCGCCGCGCGAACACGCCCGATCGCGTCTCGAGCAGCGCGCGCGGAATCGAATTCAACCACATGTGCGACATGAACCGTCGCGGCACGGGCACGTTGCCCGCCGCGAGCACGCCGTGTTCCAGCGTCAGCACCGGCTTGTCGATGCCGAGAAACGTCGTCGACTGCATCCGCTTGAAGTCGTTGTCGATGAAGGCGAAGACGTGCACCTGGTGCGCGAGCGTCCTGGCGTCGCGCAGGAACCGCAGATACGCCTGGTCGGCGCCGTAGCCGCCCTGCCCGAGGTTCACGGACTCGACCCGCGCGTCACGCGCGGCGAGCTGGTCGCACCACGTGTCGCCGTTGTTCACGCCGTCGCCGAACGTGAACGAGTCGCCCGAGCAGATGACGCGAATCTTCCCCGGCGCGACCGAGGAAGCGATGTCGTACGTCGCCCGGAATCGCTGTGAGTTCGTGCGGACGCCGACGCCCTTCTTCCAGAAGTCCGGAATCGAGACGTTGCGCTTCGCGATCCAGCCGAGGTCGGCGTCGTACTCGGAATACGGCGCGGACTCCCAGGCGAGCACGGTGATGTCGCGGAAGAAGAGAAAAAGGCTGACGCCGCCTTCGATGACGATGACAAGGCCGAGAAGGACGGCCAGGTTGACGGCCGCGATCTTCAGCGCTCGCTTCATTCGTCGGACGCGTCCCTAGTCTTCATCGAGCGGCAGCATCTCTTCAGGCAGCGTCTGCTCGACGAGGATCGGGGCGTCGATGCCGAGCGCTTCGGCCATGTCCTCGACCTTCGGCAGATCGCTCAGATCGTTCAACCCGAAGCGCATCAGGAATTCCTTCGTCGTCCCGTAGAGGAACGGACGGCCGACCACCTGCTTGCGGCCGACGATCTTGATCAGGTGCCGTTCGAGCAGCGTGTTGAGCACGCCCGACGCCGCGCTGACGCCGCGGACTTCGGCGATTTCGAGCGACGTGATCGGCTGCCGGTACGCGATGACCGCCAGCGTCTCGAGCCCCTGCTGCGTCAGCCGCTGCGTCGTCCGCTCGTGGAACAGGTGGCGGACCCACTCGTGCAGGTCCGGCCGCGTGACGATCTGAAAGCCGCCGGCGACTTCGACGAGCTGAATTCCGCCGGTCCGCTGCTCGTATTCCTTCCGCAACTCGGTGAGCGCGGCCTGGACGTCTTCCTTCGGCTCGGTGCCGAGCACTTTGTACATCTGCTTCGGCGTCAGCGGCTCGGGCGAGGCGAATATCAACGCTTCGAGAATCGCCTTCAGTTCAGCGGACGGCAGCCTGTCCTGCCTTTCCTGCCCATCCCGCCCATCCTGCCCATCCTGCCCGTCCTGCCCGTCCTGCCCTGCCATCTCATCCACGATGTTCCTCCGGATCACCTATCGGGTGTGGTGCATCAGTCGGACGCGGCCGCTTGTACACGCGAATCGGTCCGAACGACCCTGACTGGAAGACGCGAACGAGCTTCAGTCGAATCATCTCGAGCAGCGCGAGGAACGTCACGATGAGGCCGCCGCGGTCGTTGACGTCGGCGAACAGATCCTCGAACCCCATCGCCTCGGTCTCCGACAGCTTCGCGAGCAGCTGCTCGATCCGGACTTCGACGGGAATCTGCTCCGGCGGCAGCAGCACCTTGGGCCGCAGCTTCGCGCGGTCGACGACGGCCTGGAAGGCCGTCAGCAGGCTGAAGAGATCGACTTCGAGCTCCGGCTCGTACTCGTCGCCCGCGATGTGCGCGACGACTTCGTCCGGGCGCTGCCACTGCGCCTGGCGCAGCTGCTCTTTCTCGTGCAGCAGGCCGGCGGCGGCCTTGAACTTCTGATGCTCGAGGAGGCGGCGCACGAGCGCGTCGCGCGGATCCTCTTCCTCGCCTTCGACGCCGGCCGCCGTTTCGGGCCGCGGCAGCAGCATCTTCGACTTGATGTGAATCAGCGTCGCCGCCATCACGAGGAACTCGCCGGCGACGTCGAGATTGAGCTCCTGCATCAGCTGGATGGCGTCCAGATACTGCTGCGTGATCAGCGCGATCGGGATGTCGTGGACGTCCACCTCGCTCTTCTTGATGAGGTGGAGCAGCAGATCGAGCGGCCCCTCGAAGTTCTCGAGCTTGACGGGGAACGCGTCGGCTGCGGACTCGAAGTCCGGATGCTGGTCGGTCATCGCTCGTACTTCAGCTTCACGGCGTCACGCACGCGCTCCATCGTTTCGATCGCGACGGCCCGCGCCTTCTTCGACCCTTCGAACATCACGTCTTTCAGGTAGCCCGGTTTCGCGATCGCGGCGGCCCGGCGTTCACGAATCGGCTCGAGGTAGCTGTTGATCGCTTTCGCGAGCTTCGTCTTCACCTCGACGTCGCCGACCTTGCCCGCGCGGTAGCGTGCCTTCAGGTCGTCGACTTCCGCCGTATCCGGGTTGAAGGCGTCATGGTACGTGAAGACGGGGTTGCCTTCGACGGTTCCCGGAATGTCGGCCCGGACGCGCTTCGGGTCGGTGTACATCGCCCGGACGCGCTTCTGCACGTCTTCGGGCGTGTCGGACATCAGGATCGTGTTGCCGAGGCTCTTGCTCATCTTCTTGTCGCCGTCGAGGCCCGGCAGCCTCGAATGCTTCGTCAGCATCGGCTCCGGCTCCGCGAGCACCTCCCGGCCGCCGCACAGGATCCCGTTGAAGCGGCGAATCGCTTCGCGTCCGAGCTCGAGATGCGCGACCTGGTCGTGGCCGACCGGAACGAACTTCGCGTCGTACATCGCGACGTCGGCCGCCTGCAGCAGCGGATACCCGAGGAAGCCGACCGACGAGAGATCTTTGTCTTTCAGGTTCTCCTGCTGCTCTTTGTACGTCGGCACGCGTTCGAGCCACGGCACCGGCACGACCATCGACAGCAGCAGATAGAGCTCCGCGTGTTCCGGCACGAGCGACTGCACGAAGAACGTGCTTTTCTCCGGGTCGAGCCCGGCCCCGATCCAGTCCGCGACGTTGTCGTACGCGTTCGCCACCAGCTTCGACGTGTCGGCGTACTCGCTCGTCAGCGCGTGCCAGTCGGCGACGAAGTAGAAGCAGTCGTACTTCTCCTGCAGCAGCACCCAGTTGTTGA
>DATNBT010000551.1:0-8070 GCA_035571855.1 Vicinamibacterales bacterium | reverse complement strand
GGAACTCGGTCTTCGCGCCGCTCCAGCATTCCGAGTGGAACGGCTGGACGTTCGCGGACGTCGTCTTTCCGTTCTTCGTCTTCATCATGGGCTGCGCGATGCCGTTCGCGTTTGCGCGGCGGCAGGCGCGCCACGGCGACGACTGGCGCGCCGGGATGCGCGTGCTCCGGCGCGCGGTCCTGCTCATCGCGCTCGGACTCGTCCTCAACCTCGAGATCGCCGCGCCGCACGTCTCCGCGCTGCGGATTCCCGGCGTCCTGCAGCGGCTGGCGCTCGCGTATCTCGGCGCCGCGCTCATCGTCCGCTCGACGCGTCCGCTGCGTCAGGCGGCGATTGCGGGCGTCCTGCTGCTCGGGTACTGGGCGCTGCTGACGCTCGTGCCGTTCGGCGGAATGCCGCCGCCGGCCGATCTCACCCACGATCGCAACCTGGCCGGATTCATCGACGCCGCCGTCTTCGGTTCGCACACGCTGATGCCCGGATTCGATCCCGAAGGCCTGCTCGGTACGCTGCCGACGATTGCGACCGCGCTGCTCGGCGCGCTCGCCGGACAGTGGCTGCGGCATCATCACGATCGCTGGCGGCAGATCGCGGGGCTCTCGGTGGCCGGCGTCCTGCTCGCGGCCGCCGGTCTCGTGTGGTCGGTCGTCTGGCCGATCAACAAGCCGCTGTGGACCGGATCGTACGCGCTCCTGATGTCAGGCATCGCGGCCATCACGCTGGCGATGACCGTGTGGGTGATGGACGTGATGGACGTCCGCGCGTGGGCGAAGCCGTTCCTCGCGCTCGGCGTGAACCCGCTCGCGATTTACTTCGGGTCGGAGTTCGTCGGCCACCTGCTGGAGCCGAACAAGCACGTGATCTACTGGGGCGTGTTCGCGCGGTGGAGCGACGGCGGCGAACTCGCGTCGCTGCTGTTCGCGGTCGTGTATGTCGGCTGCTGGCTCGCGGTCGCGGTGATCCTCGACCGCCGGCACATCAGGATCCGTGTGTAGAAGGCTCCGGGGTCCACTCGAGGCGCAGGCCGAGTTGATCGCGGACGGCCGGAAAGACGCTCGTCCATCGCTCCGGCGACCATGAGAGCGTCACGTTGAAGACGCCGTCCAGGCCCGTGCGATCGACGATCTTCGTGTTGAGGTACTCGGAGAGATAGAACGCGAGCCGGCCGGTTTCGACGTTGTCCATCTCCAGCACGCCGGGCTCGAACCTGATGCCGCAATTCACGCCGCAGTCGGCGTCGGCGGATTGAACGAGCCCCGGCCCCAGTCCGCTGTCAGGCCGCGCGACGACAAGCGACAGCACCATCGGTTGAGCGGCGTCCGCGTCCTTGTGATGCGGCGTGGGCAGCGGCCGGCGCGCGTCGGCGTGAATACCCCACAGGGCGCAGGCGAAAAACGCCGCGCCTGTGAGCCGTCCAGCCAGCGCGAACCGCGTCATCGATGTTCCACCGTCGAGCGCAGCGGGGCGATGCCAAAGCCGTCGTTGGTTCGAGGGAACCACACGTCGACGAACAGCCGCTCGTCGTTGGCGCTGACGTACCACATCGCCGGCTGCGACTGCACCAGCGCGTTCAACGCGTCGAGCACGGTGCCCCCGCCAAAATCGACCGAGGTGTTATGCGGCCGCCGATCCGGCCCGCGCTCAGGCCAGTTCAGCATCGCGCCGACGATGGTGACGGCGGGCGCGTCGGAGAAGCGCACCGCGGGCACACGCAGCGCCAGCGGATCGTTCGCGTCCTTCCAGGCGGAGGAGGGCCGGAACACCGCGACGCCGTTTACGATCGCCCAGTCGTAATCGGGATCCATGGCGGCGATGCGGGCGAGGACGTCTTTCACGGGCACGCCGTCGAGCACCTGCCCGCCGGTCAGGTCGAGCGGCTTCGGCATCTCGGGAAATCCATGCGCCTGGTGGCCGCGGCACGTCGTCGTCCGCTCGAAGCCGATCGACACGCCCGCATTCTTCGCCACGCTGAGCAGGACGGCCTCCACGCCGCATTCCTGCAGCTGCCTCGGGAGCTTGAAGTGATGGACCGATGCGTCGAGCGACGGCGGCGCCTGCGCGAAGGCCGTCGAGGAGCAAAGCACGATGGCGAGGCAGCTCAGGAACTTCATGGCGTATTGGACGCCGCCGAAACGAAAAAGGCCGCCGCGGTTTCCCGCGGCGGCCAGTTCTCACTTCTCACTTCTCACTTCTAAGTTCTCATTTCGACGTCACAGGTCCAGCCTGCCGGTGCTCGGACCCAGCGAATCGATCTCCGCGCCGGCGACGTGCGCCATCGCGAGCAGCAGGTTGGCCGTCGGCTCCTTGTCCTTCGCGACGACGTGACGGTTGCCCTTCAGGCGTCCGTTGCCGCCGCCGACGATGACGGCCGGCGGGTTGGCGCGATCGTGCTCGTTGCCGTTGCTCATGCCGCTGCCCCAGTAGAGCATCGCGTGATCGAGCAGCGTGCCGTCGCCGTCCTTCGTCGCCTTGAGCTTGTCGAGGAACTCCGAGAACTTGACGATCTGATACGTGCCGATCTTCGCGTACTTCGCGAGCTTCTCGGGATCGTTGCCGTGGTGGCTGATGCTGTGGTGCGTCTCCGGGATGCCGATGTGCGCGTAGCCGCGGTCGCTCGCCTCGTGGCCGACCATGAACGTGAACACGCGGCTGATGTCGCCCTGGAAGGCCAGGTGCATCAGGTTGTAGTTGATCGTCATGTGATCGTCGAACGCCTCGGGCATGCCCAGCGGGGCGTCCGAGTTCGTCTTGATCGCGCCCATGCGCGTTTCCATGCGATCGAGCTGCTTCTCGACGTCGCGGATGTTGCTCAGGTATTCGTCGAGCAGCGCGCGATCGGGGCCGCCGAGCGAGCTGCGCAGCTTGCCGGTTTCCTCGAGCACCGAGTCGAGCAGCGACTGGCGCTCCTTGAGCCGCGCCATGCGCTGTTCCGGCGTGCCGGTCTCGCCGAACATGCGCTCGAAGGCGACGCGCGGGTTGATGTTGATCGGCAGCGGCGTCGTGTCGTCGCGCCAGGACAGCGTGTTGAAGAACGTGCACGGGAAGCCGTCGCACGCGCCGACCGCCGTGCCCATGTCCTCGGTGCCGAGCTCGATCGAGCGGAGCGGCGTGTCGCCCGCGACGCAGTCGGCGATGTACTGGTCGACGGTCTTCTTCGACGCGATCTTGCCGAACGCGTCGCTCGTGCCCTCGCGGCTGACGGCCGGGCCCATGCCGTTCAGGAACGCCGAGCTGGCGCCCAGGTGGACCGACGAGCCCCACGGCGCGCGCATCTTGCTCACCGTCACGAGCTGGTCGCGGAACGGCTCGAGCGGCTGCATCACCGGCTTGAAGTTGAAGTTCGCGCCCGGCTCGTCCGGATGCCACGTCGTCGGGAAGACGCCGTTCGGCATGTAGACCGCGCCGAAGCGGAATGGCGAGCCGGCGGCCGTCTTGCTCTGCGCCGTGAGCGCCGGCACCATCGCGTCGAGCAGCGGCAGCGCCATGGCTGCGCCGAACGTACCGCGGATGAACGTGCGCCGGGACAGGTGCTTCTTCGTGATCATCATGGCTGCTGTTCCCTCGTTGAAGCGACGGTGTTGTCGGACGGCTCGACCGTCCGCATCTGGAATACGGGGCTGTCGACGATGCCGGCGATGATCGTCGCGAAACGATAGTCGTCGGCGGCGGCTTTCTTCACGATTTTCCGGACAACGGGCATATCGGCCGGCTCGAGCCCGCGGCCGAGCGCGTAGGTCATCAGGCGCGTGGTGAGCACGGTCGCGAACGCGTCGGGACGCTTGAGAATCGCCTCGCGCAGCGCGATCGGGCCGTCCACCTTCGTGCCGTCGGCGAGGACGCCGTTGCTGTCGATCTCGCGGCCTTTCTCGTCCTTCTCGCGCCACTGGCCGATCGAGTTGTAGTGCTCGAGCGCGAAGCCGGGCGGATCGATGACGCGGTGGCAGCCCGCGCACGGCTGCTGCGCGCGATGCGCCTCGACCTGCTCGCGCAGCGTCTTGGCTTCCGTCTTCCCGGTCTTGTTGCTCTCGTCGAGCGTCGGGACGTTCGGCGGAGGCGGAATCGGCGGCGTGTCGAGCAGGTTCGCGAGCACGTACTTGCCGCGATAGACCGGCGAGGTCCGGTTGGCGACGGCCGTCAGCGAGAGCACGCTGCCCTGGCCGAGCAGGCCGAAGCGGTTCGGGTCGGTGAGCTTCACCTTGCGGAACCGCTCGCCGTAGATCCCGGGAATGCCGTAGTGCTTCGCGAGACGCTCGTTGACGAACGTGTAGTCGGCGTCCATCAGCTCCATCGCGCTGTGGTTGGACCGCATGATGTAGCCGAACAGCATCTCGGTTTCGCGGCGGAACGCGCGGCGCGTGTTGTCGTCGAAGTCCGGGAACATCAGCAGGTCCGGCGAGACCTTCGACTCGAGGTTGCGCAGCTGCAGCCACTGGCCCGCGAAGTTCTCGACGAGCGCCTGGCTGCGTTCGTCGGCGACCATGCGGCGGACCTGCGCCTCGAGGTTGCCCGGCGCGCGCAGCGTCCCGGCGGCCGCCATGTTCAGCAGCGTGTCGTCGGGGATGCTGCTCCAGAGGAAGAACGACAGGCGCGAGGCGAGCTCGACGTCGCTGACGTAATGCGCCGCGCCGGCTTTCAGCGTCGACGGGTCGCGTTCGATGCGGTAGAGGAACTGCGTGCTCGACAGAATCCGCGCCAGCGCCGAGCGGACGCCCGAGTCGAAGTTGCCGCCCCGGGCACGCGCCTGGCGGTAGAACTTCATCGGCGGATCGGTGTCGTTCGGCGTGACCGGGCGGCGATACGCGCGCCGCGCGAGCGTCGCCACGATCTTCGTCGCGCAGGCGTCCGTCTGCTCTTTGCAGACGAAGATCCGGTCGCGGCTCGGCGTCGCGCTGATGCCGGTGACCTTGTACGGCCCTTCGACCATCACGGCCTTCAGCCGCGGCAGCCCGGTGATCAGGTGGACTTCCTGCGTGTCGCGCCGCGCCGGCTGCCAGACGTCCTGGCGGACGGCGGGCCGCTCGCGCCACGTGAAACCGACTTCGTGTTCGCCGGCGGTGACCTTCACGCGGCCGGCCATGCGCTTGTCGATGATGTCGCGCGCCTCGTTCATGTCGCGCGACTGCACCTCGTGATCCTTCAGGCCGCCGATCTGCGCGGAGAACACTTCGGCGCCGTCGATCGTGATGACGAACGTGTGCGGCTGGTCGTTGCCTTCCACGCCGCCGTAGCCTTCCTCGACGCCGCGAATCAGCCGCCCCGAGAGCTTGTATTCGCCGTCGGCCGGGAAGATGTGCCTGATGACCGTGCCGCCCTGCGTGCCGAGCGGCAGGCCTTCGATGTACGTGCTCTGCGTGAACTCGCGGCTGATCGGATATTCGGTGTTGCCGGGCGGCACCGTCGTGTCGCCGACGGCGAGCAGGCTCACGCGCTGCGCGGCGGTCAGATACCGCTCGAGCAGCAGCGGCGACGTCTTGAGCGCCGACGCGATGTTGTCGAAGCCGAAGTCGGCGCCGTCCGACGGCAGCAGCTCGTTGACGTTGATGTCGAGCGCCAGCAGATCGCGGATCGCGTTGCCGTACTCCGTGCGGTTGAGGCGATGGACGACGAAGCGGCCGGGCGTGAACTTGCCCGCCCACGCGCGGTCGAGCGAGGTCGAGAGCCACGTCGTGAACGCGACGTACTCCGGCTCGGCCGGATGGCGCGTCCCCTGCGGCGGCATCGCGCGCACGGCCAGCTTGCGCAGCACGCGCTCCCACGTCGCCGCGTCTTTCAGCAGATCGGCGGTATTGGCCGCTTCGAGGTTGATCGGATCGTCGGCGGGCTGCTTGACGCGGTTGCTGTGGCAGCCGACGCAGTTCTGATTGAGCCAGGTGCGGTACTTCGCCGCCTGATCGACGGTCGGCGCGGCGGGCGCCGGCGCAGGCACGGGCGCCTGCGCGAACGCCGTCACGCCGAGACAGACGAATGCGATCCCGAGAACTTTTCTCATGCGCCCGCTTCCGCCTCCACCTTCTTCTCGGGTTTCTTCTCGTCCTTCTTGTCGGGAAGCGGCGGCGGCTGGGGCGTCGGATCGTCCTTGCCGAGATGCATCAGCTCGCGCAGCGTCGCGATCACGTCTTCGCGCTTGTCGCGGCGCGGACGGTAGACGCCCGGATCCTGCTGCATCTGCGCCGCGGTCAGCGGCGGATCGGGTTTCTCGGCCAGCATCAGCGGCGTCTGGTTGTCCTTGTTGACGGCGTCGAGCTTCGCGCCCGCGGCGACGAGCGCGCGGATTGCGTCGGTGCGGCGCACGCTGACCGCCTGATGCAGGAGCGTCGAGCCGTCGGGCATCTTCGCGTTCGCGTTGGCGCCGGCCTTCAGCAGCACCTCGAGCGCGCGCACCGGATCGCGGTCGCCCGGCTCGCGGAACGGCGGCGCGCCGATGCGGTCGAAGCCCGGGCCCGCGGCAAACGCCGCGCCGCGCCCGCCGCTCATCGTCATGTACGCCGCGGTCTTGCCGACGTTCGCGTTCGCGCCGCGTCCACGGCCGGCCGCGCCCGCCGCGTCGCCCGGCTTCTTCACTTCGCTCGGGCTCCAGTCGACCTTCGCGCCCTTCGCGAGCAGCACCTTCAGCACTTCGACGTCCGACGCCACCGCCGCGCGGTAGAACGGCGAGCTGTTGATTTCGGGATCGCAGCAGAGCGACGTGTTGTGGAGCTGGCCCTGGAACGCCTTGTTCGGATCGGCGCCCTTGTCGAGCAGGAACCTGATCAGGTCGAGCGAGGTGAGCTGATTCTGGTGATCCGCGCGGAGGCGCGAGCCGTCGTGCGCGCGCATGTCGGTCGTCGCGTCGTGCATGTCGACGGCGAAGTAGAGCGAGCCGTCGTTGGCGGGCGCGCCGAGCTCGACAAGCTTCTTCGCGAGGTCGAACCGGTCGTTGGTGATCGCCACCATCGTCGGCGTCAGGCCGTCGGCGTTCGTGATCTTCGGATCGGCGCCGCCCTTGATGAGCGCTTCCGCGACGTCGCCGTAGCCATTGCGCACGGCGAAGTGGAGCGCCGTGAAGCCGCCCGACGGATAGTCGCCGTGCTTGCGCTCGTCGATGCCGTTCACGTGCGCCTGGCGGTTCGGCTCGGCGCCGGCCTTCAGCAGCTCGTTGACGACGGCGACGTGGCCTTCGGCGGCGGCCCACATCAGCGGGGTTTCCTGCTGATAGAGATCGGCGACGTTGGCCGGCGCGCCCGCTTCGAGCAGGATCTTCAGCGCGTCGAGGTGTCCCGTGCGCGCGACGGCCATCAGCGGCGTCTCGCCGTCGGGATGCGTCGCGAAGACGTCGGCGCCGCCCTTGACGAGCATATTGATCAGCGTCGCGTCGCCGGAGCGCGCGGCCTGCAGGAGCGGCGTGATGCCGTAGTGATTCGGCGAGTTGACCGGCGCGCCCGCGGCCAGCAGCGTGCGCGTCATCTCGACGTTGCCGTTGTAGACGGCCCAGAGGAGCGCGGTCGATCCGTCGCGCGCGACTTCGTTGACGTTCGCGCGCTTGGCGAGTTGCGCGCGCACAGCGGCAACGTCGTCGTTCTTGGCCGCGGTGATGATCGAAGGATCGCCGCCAGCCGCCGCATACCCGACAACCGTGGAAGCCGTGATGGCAATCGCCAGCCAGCTGATGGTCCGCCGCGTCAACATAGCTCTCCTCCGACCTTACTTACTAAGGTCACACTTAGCGCAAATCTTACACCCCTCAAGCCCCGTACAGTCCGTTAGTTACGGGCATTTCCGGCGCAAAAAACCGTCAAGCTACTGGCACGTTTCGGCAACCCTGGTCACTGTCGTGACGTTGATGCCGTCCACTCCGCCGGCCCCGATCAGCATCCCGCTCGCCGACAGGCGCTGGCCGACGTAGGTATCGAGCCGGGTCAGGACGAATTTGAGCGTGAAGGTCTTATTTCCGAGTGGTTTAGTGGCGTCGTTCGGGCCGGCGCCGGTCTTGTCGATGCGCTCGGGCGCCGTCGCGTTCTCGAGCACCCAGTCGCTGCCGTCCTTCTTCAGGCACCCGACGACGCGCGCCAGGACGTTCGCCGGAAGTTCGCC
>DATNBT010000550.1:0-3393 GCA_035571855.1 Vicinamibacterales bacterium | reverse complement strand
ACCAATCCCGCGACGAAGCAGGAGGGCCCGCTCGCCGCGTACGCCGACTACTACCGCGGCCTCGCCCTGCTGCATCTCGGGCGCGTCGTCGACGCGCGCGCCGTGTTCCAGTCGATTCAGACGACGGCGGTCGGGCTGCTGTCGGAGCTGGCGGCGTTGCGCGAAGCCGAGTGCGACGAGACCGTCGACGATCAGATCGCCGCGATTGCCGTGTACGAACGCCTGACGGCGATGAAGACGACGGCGCCCGATGACGTGCTGCTGAAGCTCGCGAAGGCCGCGCAGGCTGCAGGGGATCGCGACAAGGCGCAGGCGGCGTTCGAGAAGATCTACTACGACTACCCGCTGAGCGACCTCGTCGACGAAGCCGCCGCGCAGCTCGACGACGTGCCGGTCAGCGCCGGCACGATCCGGTTCAATCAGGTGCTCGCGCGCGCCGAACGGCTGTTCGGCGCGAAGCAGTATCCGGCCGCGCGGTCGACGTTCGAGAAGCTGCGGAACGTCGCGCAGGGCGAGGATCGGACGCTCGTGCAGCTTCGAATCGCCGAGTGCGACTACTTCCTGCACAAGTACCACACGGCCGTCGACCAGCTCAGGCCGTTCGCGGCGTCGGGCGCGCGCACGGCGGAGGCGCTGTATTACTACGCGCTCGTCCAGCGCGAGCTCAAGGACAACGCGCTCTTCCACACCCTGATGCGCCGCGTCGTCACTGAATTCCCGGGGACACTGTGGGAGGAAGACGCGCTGAACAGCCTCGCGCTCGCCGACGCGCGTGACGACGAGGACGACGCGGCGGATCAGGAGTCGGCGGAGCTCTTCGAGCGGTTTCCGAAGGGCCGCTACACCGAGCGCGCCGCGTGGCGCATCGGCTGGCACGCGTATCGGCGCGCGCAGTACGCCGAATGCATCCGCATCTTCGAACGCGCGGCGTTCAACTTCCCGCGCTCGGACTACCGGCCGGCGTGGCTGTACTGGTCGGGGCGGTCGCATGAAGCGCTCGGGGAAACCGCGCTCGCCGAATCGCGATATTCGCTCGGCGTCATCGACTATCTGAATACCTACTACGGCCAGCTCGCGTCCGCGCGGATAGGCGGACGGATTCCGGATCGTACGACGATCGTGCCCGCGCGCGCCGTCACGGAGCCGGTGACGGACGACCTGCCGACGGTGACGCTGCCGCCGAATGCGGATGTCGTGCGCGCGCTGCTGACGGCGAAGATGTACGACCAGGCGGCCGACGAGCTCCATTACGCGCAGGCGATCTGGGGCGACCTCGGGACCGTCGAAGCGACGTTCGCGTGGACGTACCGGCAGCAGGGACAGACCGAGAACGGCTCGCGGCAGTTCAGCTTCTACCGCGGCAGCATGAACGCGATGAAGCGCGCGTATCCGCAGTACCTCACCGCCGGCGGCGAACGGCTGCCGCGCGAGATCCTGCGCATCATCTATCCGATCGCGTACTGGGACCTCATTCAGAAGTACTCGGCGCAGAACGGCCTCGACCCGTACGTGGTCGCCGCGCTGACGTGCCAGGAGTCGACGTTCGTCGCGAACATCCGATCGCCTGCGAAGGCCGTCGGCCTGATGCAGCTCGAGGCGGCGACCGCGCGCGGGCTGGCGCGGCGCCTCGGGCTCGCGTACTCGTCGACTCTGCTGAGCAATCCGGAGGCGAACATCCGCATGGGCACGCTGTACCTGGCGGACAAGATTCGCGAGTTCGGCAGCCTGCACTACGCGCTGGCGAGCTACAACGCCGGCGAGGGGCGCGTGCATCGCTGGATCCCGGACCGCGCCGGCCTGTCGCAGGAAGAGTTCATCGACGACATGCCGTTCTACGAGACGCAGAACTACGTGCGGAAGATCCTCGCGACGGCGGAAGACTACCGGCGGCTGTACGGTCCGGACACGATCTCGCCGGAAGACGAGATCCCGCCGGCGACGCAGGTCGTCGGCGCGGAGACCGCCGATCCGTCGCTCAACACGAAGAAGAAGCCTGCGGCGAAGCCCGCCGCGCCCGCGCCGGCAAAGAAGGCGAAGACACGAAAACGCACGGCCGCGTAGTAGAATTTTTCCTTCATATGTCCAAACTCACGGGTTCCAGGAAGGCGACGCAGTTCACCGAGTCGGTCATCCGCGAGATGACGCGCCTCAGCGACGCGCACGGCGCCGTCAATCTCTCCCAGGGCTTTCCGGATTTCTCGGCGCCGATGGCGGTGAAGGAAGCCGCCTGCTCGGCGATCAACGCCGACGACAATCAGTACGCGGTCACGTGGGGCCAGCGTCCGCTGCGCGAAGCCGTCGCGCGCGAGTTCACCCGGCGCTACGGCGTCGAGGTCGTCGCCGATCAGCAGGTCACCGTCTGCTGCGGATCCACGGAAGCCATGATGGCGACGATGATGGCGATCATCGATCCGGGCGACGAGGTCGTCGTCTTCGAGCCGTACTACGAGAACTACGGGCCGGACGCGATTCTGTCCGGCGCCACGCCCCGCTACGTCACGCTGCATCCGCCGCAGGGGTCGCAGACGACGTGGACCTTCGATCCCGACGAGCTGGCGGCGGCGTTCAACGAGAAGACCAAGGCGATCATCATCAACACGCCGAACAACCCGACGGGGAAGGTCTTCACGCGCGAGGAGCTCGAGGCGATTGCCGCGCTCTGCCGGAAGTGGGACACGTTCGCGATCGCCGACGAGATCTACGAGCACATCATCTACGACGGCAACGCCCACATCCCGATCGCGACGATTCCGGGGATGGCCGATCGCACGATCACGATCAACGGCCTGTCGAAGACCTACAGCGTGACCGGCTGGAGAGTGGGCTGGACGATTTCACCGCCCTCGGTCACGGGCGCGATCAGGAAGGTCCACGACTTCCTGACGGTCGGCGCGCCGGCGCCGTTCCAGGCCGCGGGCGCCGTGGCGCTCGGCCTGCCGGACGACTACTACGGGAAGATGGCGGCGGGCTATCAGCGCCGCCGCGACATGCTGCTCGCGATTCTGGAGAAGCACCACTTCACGTGCTACAAGCCGATGGGCGCGTACTACATCATGACGGACATCAGCACGTTCGGCTTCCGCGACGACATCGAGTTCGTGAAGTACCTGATCAAGGACGTCGGCGTTGCGGGCGTGCCGGGCAGCAGCTTCTACAAGGATCAGTCGAAGGGACGGACGCAGCTCCGGTTCTGCTACTGCAAGAAGGACGCGACGCTGCAGGCGGCGGATGAGCGGCTGGCGAAGCTCGTGCCTGCGATCGCGGGAGCGCGACCCCACTAGAGGAAAAACGCTCCACCACGGAGGAAAGGTTTCGGACGAGATACCCTTTTTCCTCTGTGGTAGATATTTTCAGAACCGCAGCGACACTCCAAGATACGGGCCGCTCAACTTG
>DATNBT010000549.1:0-2830 GCA_035571855.1 Vicinamibacterales bacterium | reverse complement strand
AGGTCGTTGAACAGCGCGTCGTTGAGATGGGTCACGATCCCGAGTGGCGACACGCCATGGTTCCGCTCCGCCTGCGTCCGGTTCAACGTGGCGATCGCGATGTCGCTGATGCTCGTCTGGGTCGAGACGATCGCCGCGATCGTCCCATTGCGCGAGATGGTGTAGGCGCCGATGTCATGGGCACCTTCGGTCAGCGGCTCGACCTTCCCGGTCGAAATGGAGACGCGCTTGAGATTCGACGATCCATGTTCGGCGGCCGTGACGATGAGCGCGTCGGCCTGGTCGTCCTTCCACCAGACGATCGGCTTCGGCTGCTCGCCGCGCGGCGCCGCCTGGTCGCCGCCGATGCCCCCCATGATGTCGAAGTCGTAGTTCGCGGTCAGGTTCCTGGCGGTGCTGCCCGGTGTGTTGTCGGTGACCCACAGATCGGGCTGGCTGTACGAGCGCACCGGCTGGCTCGACGAGCCGACAAAGGCGATCCGCTTGCCGTCGGGCGACAGTGAGAAGCTGCCGATGTTGCCGTCGATGCTGGCGACCTTCGCGATCTCGCCGCCGCCCGCGGGCACCTTGTAAATGTCGGAATCGCCTGGGCCGAAGTACGACTCGGCGACCCGATCCGACACGAAGTAGAGGCTCGTGCCGTCCGGCGACCACTGCACGCCGCGCTCGTCGAAGTCGCCGCTCGTGAGCTGCTTCGCCTCGGCCTTCTCACCCCTGTCGTTGACGCCGATGGTCCAGATGTGCGCGTGACGATCGGCGTCGACGTATGTCGGGTTGCCGTTGGCGCGATATACGGCGCGGGTGATCACCTTCACGTCCGACTTGCGTTCCGGTTTCGCCGCCGGATCCGGCTTCTTCAGATCCTCCTGGGTGGTCGTGCTCGTGAACGCGATCGACCGGCCGTCCGGCGACCAGACCGGTGAGCCCGCCCCCTTCGGCAGATCCGTAATGGCCCGCGCTTCCCCGCCGTTTACCGGCAGCAGCCAGATCTGCGGCGTGTCCTTGTCGTCCGGCCTGACGAAGGCCAGCCACTTGTCGTCCGGCGACCAGCGCGGCGACAGATCCCGCTTGCCGCTCGTCAGCGGCCGCAGCGTCAATTCGCCGCTCGTCCCGGGCAGCAGGTAGATCGACGATTCGTACTTGTTGTCCTTCTCGTTCACCGTGACGCGTACGAACGCCGTCCGCTCGGCGGTGGGCGAGATCTGCGGGTCCGCGACCCACGTGAACTTCATCAGGTCGAGCTCGGTGATCGGCCGTTTCGCGGCCGCGCGCGGCGTAGCCGCCGGCGCCAGCACGCAGAGAGCGATCAGGGCCGCGGCAACTCTGGTCTTCATGCCGGCAATACTACCGCTACTGGGGAAAGATCTTGCCGGGGTTGAGCAGACCCTCGGGATCGAAGGCGGCTTTCACGCGTTTCATCAACGCGATCGTCGCGGCATCCAGCTCGAGCGGCAGGTACTTGGCCTTGGCGAAGCCGATGCCGTGTTCGCCGCTGATGGCCCCTTCCAGCGCCACGACGCCTTCGAAGAGGCGCCGCTCGGCCTCGTGCGCGCGGCGCATTTCGTCTTCGTCCCCGGGCGTCACCATGATGTTGACGTGGATGTTGCCGTCGCCGGCATGCCCGAAGGACGGAATGCGCAGACGGTAGTCGCGCTTGAGACGCTCCACCAGCTCGAAGAGCTGCGGAATGCGTCCCTTGGGGACGACAACGTCGTGGTTGAACTTGATCGGGGAGATCGTCCGCAAGGCGAACGACAGTTCGCGCCGCACGCGCCAGATCTCCTGGCGCTCGGCGTCGTCGCGGGCGCGCAGTAGGTCGGTCGCCCCGGCCGCGCGGCACGCGCGCAGGCAGCGCGCCGCCTCTTCCTCGACCGCGTCCGCCAGCCCGTCCACTTCGAGCAGCAGCAGCGCCGCAGTCCCTGCGGGCGCCAGCGATCGCACGTTGAGGTAGCGCGCCACCGCTTCCAGCGAGTCGCCGTCGATCAGCTCCAGCGCCGCGGGAACCACGCGCGCACGGATCACTTCGCAGACCGCGCGCGTCGCGTCGGCGATCGACGCGAACGTCGCCCGCAGCGTCGACTGCACCGGCGGACGCGGCACCAGACGCAGGATGATGCGCGTGATGACGGCGAGCGTCCCCTCGGATCCGACCAGCAGGTGCGTGAGGTCGTAGCCGACGACGTTCTTCACGACCTTCCCGCCCGTCTCGACGATGTCGCCGTTGGGCAGCACCGCCTGCAGCCCCAGCACGTACTGCTTGGTCGTGCCGTACTTGAACGCACGCGGACCGCCGGCGCACTCGGCGACGTTGCCGCCGATCACGGATCGATCGAGCGAAGCCGGATCGGGCGGGTAGAACAGGCCGATCTTCTCCACCGCCGCCTGCAAGTCGCCGGTGACGACGTTGGGCTCGACGAGGGCGATGAGATTGTCTTCGTCGATCTCGAGGATGCGGTTCATGCGCTCGAGCGACAGGACGAGGCCGCCGCGCACCGGCACCGACCCGCCGGTATAGCCGGTGCCCCCGCCGCGCGGCACCAGCGGGACGCGGAACCGCGCGCACAGCTTCATGACCGTGGAAACCTGGTCGGCGCCGTCGGGCATGACCACGACGTCCGGCGGATGGCCGCGCTTCAGCGCGTCGGCGCCGTAGGTGTCGAGGGCGGCAGCGTCCGTGCGGACGTGGGGGTCCCCGACGGCGGCGCGGAGACCGTCGAGGAACTCAGATGGAAGCGGCACGAACGCCCGTGCGGCTGGCGAGGAACTCCAGGATCCGCTGCGAGCCCCGCTCGAGCTCTTTCATCGACGTCGCGTACGAGATGCGGATGTA
>DATNBT010000548.1:0-18319 GCA_035571855.1 Vicinamibacterales bacterium | reverse complement strand
ACCTCGGCTTGCCTCCGCCCAACGCCCTCACGGCGTGCGTGATCGGCAATCTCGATTGCATCGCCGCGGACGCCACGCACCCGCTGCACCGCACGTATCTCACCTGGCAGAGGCCGAACGCCGGCAAGCCCATCGCGTACGTGGTGTTCCGTTCGAAGGGCAACAGCGTCACGCCGGCCTCGCCGCCGGTGGTGATCGCGGGGCAGTTCAGCGGCAACACGTTCATCGACACCGAGGAACTGCCGACCAACACCCAGTTCACGTACTTCGTGAAGGCGGTGTTCGACGCGACGCATCAGAGCAACCCGTCGAACTTCCGCACGATCACCGCGATTGACGACGCGCCGTCCACGCGCTCGGCGAGCCTGCAGCTGAACGAAGACACGCCGCAGAACATCGACGTGCTCAGCAACGTGTCCGACGACGACAGTCCGGCGTCGATGCGCCGTCTGGCGATCGTGAGCGTCCTGCCGGCCGGCATCGGCACGGCGACGCTGAACGCGGACAAGACGATCACGTTCACGCCGGCCGACGACGAGGAGAGCGGGCCGACGGCGACGATTACCTACAGCGTCGACAACGGCCTGTGGACGGACGGCACGCCGCTCAACGCCGCTCCCGCGAACGGCACGCTGACGGTCACCATCCTGTCGCGGCATACGTCGACGCACATCTCGATGGCGCCGGTCACGCCGACCTATGGCGACCTGGTGACGTTCATGGCGGCCGTCCTGCCTGACGTGCCCGCGGTCGGCGCGCCGGCCGGCAAGGTGCAGTTCAGCATCGACGGCGGACCCGGCGTCGCGGTGAACATCGGCGACACGTTCACGCCGTTGTCGCTGCTGGAGGAAGGGTCGCACACGATTACGGCGAAGTACTGCAACGGCATCACGTCGAGCGCGTGCGCGGCGCCGCGAGGCGACGGGCTGTTCTACGGCAGCGCCGACTCGCTGACGTTCACGGTCAAGCCGCGGCCGATCACGGCGACGGCCGACGCGAAGACGAAGGTGTACGGCGATGCCGACCCGCCGCTGACCTACACGATTACCACGGGCTCGCTCGTCGGCACCGACGCGTTCACCGGCGCGCTGGTGCGCGCATCAGGAGAGAACGCCGGCAGCTACGACATCAAGCAGGGCACGCTGGCGCTCTCGCACAACTACGCGTTGACGTTCGTCGGCGCGTCGCTGTCGATTACGCCGCGTCCGGCGTCGGTGACGCCGAACGTCGCGAGCAAGACCTATGGCGGCGCCGATCCGTTGCTGACAGGCACGATGACGGGCTTCCTGGCGTCGGACAACGTGCTGGCGGCGTTCACGCGCGCGGCGGGTGAAAGCGTCGGCGGCGGGCCGTACGTCATCAGCGCGACGCTCAATCCCGCGGGCGTGCTGACGAACTACACCATCACTTACAACACGGCGTCGTTCACGATTGCCAAGGCGAACGCCGCCGTCGTCGTGACGCCGTACAACTCGACCTACACCGGCCTCGCGCAGACGGCGGCGTACACGATCGCCGGCGTCAACGGCGAATCGGGCGCCGCGGTGGGCACCGTCGACGCGAGCCACACGGCGCACACGGACGCAGGCAGCTACGTCGCGGATTACTGGACGTTCACCGCGGCCGCCGGAGTCAACGGCGTCGCCAACTACAACGACATCGGGCCGACGGTCGTGGCGGACGCGATCGCGAAGGCGAACGCGACCGTGACGGTGACCGGTTACAACGTCACCTTCGACGGTGCGCCGCACACCGCGACGTACGTGATCGCGGGCGTGAACGGACAGAGCGGCGCCACGGTCGGCTCGGTCGACGTCAGCGGCACGACGCACAGCGCCACCGGCACGTATAACGATTCGTGGACGTTCACCGGCACGTCGAACTACAACAGCATCGGCGCGACGGCCGTCGTCGACGTCATCAATGCACCGCCCGGCGGCGGCAGTGGCGGTGGCGGCGGCGGTGGTGGCGGCAGCGGCAGCGGCTGTTCGCCGTGTGAGTTCTAGCGCCCGGCGCGCTGGCGCGCGTCGGTGACGAGCGGGTCTTCGCCGGACTTGCCGCGGATGTCGAGATAGGCGCGGTACGAGTCGGCGAAGCCCGCGTTCTTCAGGCTCTCGCGCACACGTCCCTGGTAGTAGTAGACCGGCGGGAAGTAGCCGTAGGTCGGCTCCTCGTCGACGAAGAGCGACAGCGCTTCGCCCCGCCGCTTCAGACACGCGTCGAACTGCGAATCGGCCTGCACGAACAACCCCGCTTCCAGGTACGCACGGCCGAGATCGAAGACTCCGATCCACGTATCCAGCAGGGCATTGGCCGCGGTCAGCGCTTTGATCGCGTCCTTCGGCTTGCCGTTCTTCAGCGCGATGTTGCCTTCGATGATCTTCGCGTAGGCCTGCGGTTCGTTCGGCAGCTCCGAGGCGAGGTCGTCGGCGAGCGTCTTCGCGCGATCGGCTGATCCGGCGTCGACGAGGATGCGCGCGGCGAGGAAACGAATCGGCACGGCCTTGCTCGCCTGCAGCGCGCGCTCGGCCAGCGTCATCGCCGGACCGCGAAGCCCGCGCAGCAGCTGCGCTTCCGCCGCCGACACCAGCTTCATCGCCGCCTTGTCGCGGTTTCCGGCCGCGACGTCGTCGCGCGCGCCCTGCTCGAAGATGCGATCGGCCTCGGCGTACCGTCCTTCGTACATCGCGAGGTCGCCGAGGCCGGACGTCGCGAACGACGCGCCGCCCGCCATCGTCGCGAGCTGCATGTAGGTGGTCTGCGCGGCCGCCGCCTCGCCTTTGCCCATCTGCGCCTGCGCGAGCGCGAGGCTCGGATAGATGCCGGGCTCGGGCAGCGCGCGCGTTTCCTTCTCGCCCTTGTCGAAGTTGCTGGCGTAGTTCGCGTACAGCGCGAGGTTGTTCCGGAAGATCGCGCGCTTCGGCAGCATGTTGACCACCTGCTGCATCTCGTTCACCGCGTCGGTCATCTTGCGCTGCTTGGTGAGGCACAGCGCGCGCTGGTTGTGGCCGGTCGGATCCGCGGCGTAGCGCGCGACGAGCTCGCCGTACTCCTTCACGCACAGCGGCCAGTCGCCGGTGATGCGGTAGTTGAACCCGCGCGTCGCGTAGCGCTCGCGCTCGGTCATCGTGTCGAGATACTGCAGCGCCTGGTTGATGTAGTTCTCCGACTCCTGCAGGTTGCCGGCGTTGCGCGCCTGGACCGCCAGCAGCTGATAGCCGATGCCGAACTTCGGGTCGAGCTCGACCGCCTTCAGCGCCTGCTGCCGCGCTTCCTCGAGCCGTCCGCTCGACGCGGCTTCCTGCGACGCCGCGTAATAGCGCACGACGTCGAGCGAGGTCGCCGACAGGTTCGCGTTCTTGAAGATCTGCGCCGACTCGGAGTTCTCGTCTCCGAGCGCCTTGCGCACGTCGCCGACCAGCCGCGTCGCGACGTTCAGCACGTCGCCCTTCGACGAGGCGCGCCCCTTCGATTCGCTGACGACGGCGCCGGTGACCGTCTGCGCGGCCTTGACCGAGACGTTGTAGCTGTCGCCCTGGCGCTCGATCGAGCCGGACAGCACGATGCCGAGCCCCTGTTTGACGGCGAGCTCGCGCGCCGCGGTTTCGTCGAGCATGTCGGGCGGCTTCACGCCGAGGACGCCGGCGATGCCGGCGCGATCGTACGCGCTGATGAAGCTCGAGGTCTGCAGCGACCGGCGCAGCATCGGCTCGACGGTGCGGTCGAACGTCGCGTCGCCCGTCTTGTTGGCGAAGTCGGCGATCACGACCGACACCGGGTCGTGCGCGGGCGGCGGGATCAGCGAACGCGCGTACCACCAGCCGCCGCCGACCAGGCCGACGGACACGACGATCATCGCGGCGAAGCTCTTGACGCCGAACACCCGCTTGACCGGCACGAGCGTGCCTTCGTCGGTCAGCTTGCCGAGCTCCGTCTCGAGCTCCACCGTCGTCTGGAAGCGCTTCTCGGGAAGCGGATCGAGGCAGCGTGTGATCAGGTGATCGAGCGGCTCGGGGACTTCGGGCACGAAGTCGCGGACCGGCGCCGGCGTCTGCTGCATGCGCGCGCGAAGTTCGGCGATCGGTCCTTCGGCCGACGAGTGCCTGCCGAGACCGACGAGCGCGTCGTAGAGAATCAGGCCGAACGCATAGATGTCCGCGCGCTGATCGACCGCGAGCCCGCCGGCCTGTTCGGGCGCCATGTACTGCACCGTGCCGACGATGCCTTCGGCGCCGCTGGCGGTGGACGAGGGCGCGACCGGCGTCGTGGCGGCGCTGGTGATCGTCGACGTCGACACGTTGAGCGTCGCCGGGTGCATGGCGATCGTGGAGCCCGCGCCTGCGGCCGCGATCGTCGCGGCGGTCTGGAGATGTTCGGGCAACTGCGCGGTGGTCGACGGCGACTCGATCGGGCCGCCGCTGCTGCGCGCGATGCCGAAGTCCATGATGAGCGTGTCGCCGCCGACGCCCATCATGATGTTGGCCGGCTTGAGGTCGCGATGCACGACGCCCGCGCCGTGCGCGGCGACGAGGCCCGACACGATCGCGCGGGCCAGCGGCATCACCGCCGTGACGGGGAGGCGGCCGGCCTCTTTGAGCTTCGTCGCGAGGTCGACGCCGTTCACATACGACATCGTGATGTACTTGATGCGATCGATCTCGCCGAGGTCGTGAATGCGGACGACGTTCTTGTGGGTGACCTGGCGCGCGAGGAGCAGCTCGCGCTTGAAGCGGCGTTCGACGTCGGCGCCCGCGCTCGGGTTCGCCATGATCTCGGGCCGGATCACCTTGATCGCGACCGAGACCGACAGCTCCGTGTCCCACGCGTGATAGACGGCGCCCATGCCGCCTGCGCCGAGCAGGCGGATGATGTGATAGCGCGGCCCGAACGTCTGGCCGGGCTTGAGCGGTCCGGTCTCGCCCGACTGGCCGGGATCGGCCACGAGATCGTTCAAAGTCGTGTCGATCGAAGTCGGAGTCGCCGGCAGCTGGACGGTGACGTCGGGCGACGACATACCTTTGTCTGTCAGAGAGTTCCGGGAATCATATCACCGGCAGACGTCGATTGACGCTGGACATCGAGCGTGAAAAGATCCGCTCGAAGGAGTTGGTTTATGCGCCGCTTCATGGGTTGTATCACTTCGATCACGGTCGTCTGTGCGTTCGGTCTGGTTACGTACGCGCAAACGGCGAAAATTCCGCGCACACCTTGGGGAGATCCCGATATTTCCGGGACGTACAACAACAGCAACGAGAGCGGCATCCCGATGCAGCGTCCGGCTGAGCTGACGGGGAAGACGCTCGATCAGGTCACACCGGCTGAGCTGGCCAAACTGCTCGACCAGCGCCACAAGCGGACCGAGCAGACGGCGATCACCATCGGCGGTACGTCGGAAAACGACACGGGCGCCGGGCCGTCGCACTGGTACGAGAACTACAACGCGAAGAACAGCCGCGCGTGGATGATTTCGGATCCGCCCGACGGCCAGATGCCGAAACTGACGCCCGCCGCGGTCGCGCGCGCGGCTGCCGTGCGGGCCGCGCGCCGTGGAGGCGACGGCTACTACAACGGCCCCTTCGACGGTCCGGAAGATCTGACGATGTATGTCCGCTGCATCTCGCGCGGCATGCCCGGTTCGATGATGCCGGCCATCTACGGCAACTCGTACCGCATCGTCCAGAGCAGGGACACGGTCGCGATCACGTACGAGATGGTGCACGAGACGCGGCTGATTCCGCTCGATAACCGTCCGCACATCTCGAGCCGGATCGACCAGTACATGGGCGACGCGCGCGGCCATTTCGAAGGCGACACGCTCGTCGTCGAGACGACGAACTTCAACGAGAAGACGGCGTACGGCGGCGCGTCGGACAAGCTGAAGACGATCGAGCGCTTCAAGCTGCTTCCCAGCAAGAACATCGACTGGTCGATCACGTTCAACGATCCGAACACATGGGAGCGGCCGTGGACGTTCGGCATGCTGCTCACGCGCGACGACAGCGAGCCGGTGTTCGAGTACGCGTGCCACGAAGGCAACGAAGGCATCCAGGGGATTCTGAAAGCCGCGCGTGAGGCGGACAAAGAAGCCGCGCGCGGCGGAAAGGTCGACTAGTACGAAGACTCCTCATCGCGGCGGCGTGTGCGTCGGTGTGCGCGACAGGCGTGTACGCGCAGCAGGCGAAGACCAGTTACACGCCGCCGAAGACGGCATGGGGAGATCCGGATCTTCAGGGCCTGTGGCCGAGCACCGACATGGTCGGCGTGCGGCGCACCGCGACGATCAGGAACACGTACGTCCAGTTCGACGACTTCGACGACCCGACCGGGCTCGGGCCTTACGATCGCTGCATCTCGCGCGGGCCGCTCGGGTCGGTCTTCCCGGTCATCTACAACAACGGGAACCAGATCTTCCAGTTCCCCGGCTACGTCGTCATCCGCTACGAGATGATCCACGAGGTGCGCGTCGTCCCGCTCGACGGCCGATCGCACGTCTCGCCGAAGATCCGCACGTTCATGGGCGATCCGCGCGGCCACTGGGAGGGCAACACGCTCGTGGTGGAGACGACGAACCTGAACGGCCGGACGGGCGCGCAGGGCAACGGCAACCTGCTGATGATGAGCGACGAGGCGAAGATCGTGGAGCGGTATACTCGCACCGGTCCGGAGACCCTGCAGTACGAGGTGACGGTGAATGACCCGCGAACGCGGACGAAGCCGTGGACGGCGTCGTTCCCGCTGCGGCGTGACATGTCGTACGGCATGTTCGAGTACGCGTGCCACGAAGGGAACCACGCGATGTTCAACATCCTGTCGGCCTCGAGGGCCGCGGACAAAACTGCTCGTTCAACTGGAGGCGTGCAATGAAGCTCACGATCTGTCTCGCGTCGATGTGTGCGCTGTCGATCGCGGTCGCACCGTCGGTGTTCGCGCAGGCGTCGACTGAAAGCCAGGTCGAGCGCGGCAAGTATCTCGTCGGCATCACGGGATGCCACGACTGCCACTCGCCGAAGATTGCCGGCATGAAGCCGGATCCCGATCGCATCCTGTCGGGCCGTCCGCAGACGACCAGGGTGCCTTCGTCGGCGCCGGGTGAAGTGCACGCGTCGGAAGACTTCACGGCGTTCACCGGCGGCTGGGGCCAGAGCGTCGCGTCGAACCTCACGCCGGATCCGGCGACGGGGATCGGCACGCGATACACGGAAGCCAAGTTCATCCAGACGATGAGGACCGGGAAGAAGCCGGAAGGCGTCGCGCTGGCGCCGCCGATGCCGGTGGACGTCTACGTGAACATGAAGGACGACGACCTCAAGGCGATCTACGCGTACCTGAAGACGATCAAACCGATCAGGAATGCCGTGCGCCAGGGTCTGACGCCGGCTCCGGCGGCGAAGAAGTAATGCGAGCGCGAGGCTTGAGCCGCGCGATCCGCGCGCTGACGTTTCTCGCGCTTGTTCCGACGACGTCGGTCTTCGCGCAGGATCTGACGATCACCAACGCGCGGGTGATCGTCAGCGACAACGCGGTCATCGACCAGGGCTACATCGTCGTCCGGGGCGGCCGCATCGCGTCGGAGGGCGCGGGGGCTCCGCCGTCAACCGCGGGAACGGTGATCGACGGCCGCGGCATGACGGCGATCGCGGGCTTCATCGACGCCCATCGGCACGTCAACACCGGGCCGAACGAGAAAGCGCAGATGCAGGCGCTGCTGGACGCAGGCTACACGACGATCCTGTCGGGCGGCGGGCCAGCCGAAGGCAACATCACGCTGCGCGATCACATCGACAGCGGGATGATCAAAGGCCCGCGGATCATTCCGACCGGCCGTCTCAACCTTCAGCGGAGCACGCCCGATCAGATTCGCGCGGAAGTGCGGCGGCTCGCGGGACTCGGCATCAAGTTCATCGGCGAACAGAATCTCACGCCGAAGCCGGGGCCGACGGAGACGGAAATGGCGAATCTCCGCGCCGCCGTCGACGAGTCGAAGAAGGTCAACGTCTGGATTCAGATTCACGCGGTCAGCCCGCAGTCGATGATGGCTGCCGTCGACGCAGGCGTCCCGAAGCTGGTGCACACGCCGCACTTCGGCTGGCTCAGCTTCGAAGACGCGAAGCGTGTGGCGGCGTCAGGCGTGAAGGAGCTGTCGACGATCGGATTCGGCGTGCCCGTGTTCGGCGTGTTCGCGAACGACAACACGCCGCGGTTCCGCGACGGGAAGCCCTGGCCCGAGTCGATTCTCGACGGCGACGGACGTGGACAGGAAGCCGGCTACAAAGCAGTGAACGCCCGCACGGCGTGGGACGCCGGCGTCATCTACGGCTACGGCACGGACACGACCTACGATCCGAAGGCCGGCCTCGCGCAGGAGCTGAGGTCGCTGAATCTCATGTTCTCGATGCGGGACATCATCAAGATGATGGGACCGAACACCGCATCCTATATAGAGATGAGCAACGACCTCGGGACGCTCGAAGCGGGAAAGATTGCCGACATCGTGCTGCTTGCCGGCAATCCTCTCGAGGGCTACTGGAACTTCCTGACGACGAAGGTGGTCGTCAAGGGCGGCGTGATCGTGTCTGACCAGAGGAAATAGCGCAAAGGACGAAGGACCAGCGTTAGCGTCCGCCCCGCGCGGGGGGCGGCGGCAGCGTCCCGCCTTCCGCCAGAATCTTCATGTTGGTCATGCCGCGCATGAACTGCGTTCGCCGGCGGTCTTTGTCCGCCTGCTTCGCCGCCGCGTCCGGCAGGTTCGAGTTGTCGAAGAACAGCGTGTAGACGATCTTCGACGTCGTCGCCGTCACGGGACGCGCTTCGAGCGTGCCGTGGTACATGTTGTAGCGCACGCCTTCGCGGACCGGCTGCGTGTAGGTGTACGACAGCTCGGTCCTGCCGACGAGAATTTCGTTCGCGACCGACCGCACCGCGCCGAACTCGCCGTCCTTGCCGGAGAGCAGCGTGCACGGCTGCGCCATCTGGAACCACTCGCCGATGTCGCAGTACTTGCCGATGCGCTTCCACACCTCGGCGGCGGGACGGTTCACGTCGATCTCCATCACGACGGTGTCATAGGTGGGGTTCGGCGTCTGCATCGGCGCAGGTGCGGGCGCCTGCGCGAACGCGGTTCCGGAGAGAGCGGCGGCGGCAATGACGGCGGTAAAAGTGTGTCTCATGGGCCGCCATTCTACTCGCTCCGCGCTCATCCGGCCGTTCGTCTGAGGATTTTCTGCAGCGTGTCCTTCACCTGCGGGTTGTCCGGCGCCTCGGTCGAGGCCGTGCGCGCAAGCCGCACCGCGTCGTCCAGCCGGCCGTCGGCCGCGTACATCCACGCGAGGTTGTTGGCGGCGATCCAGTTGCGCGGCGCCTTCTTCAGGATCGCGGCGTATTCCTGTTCCGCGGCTTGGCGGCGCCCGCCGGTCTCCAGAATCTGCGCAAGCGCGAGCCGCAGCGGCGGCGCGAAGTCGTCCGGGTGGCGTTCCCGGGCACGCAGCGCCCACCAGATGCCGTCGTCCACGCGCTTCTGCCGCAGCAGCACGTTCGCCCGGGCGAGCATGACGCGAGCCGAATCGGGATCGATACGGCTGGCCGCGTCAACGGCGGCCATCGCGTCGGCCGTCCTGCCGGTCATCACGAGCACGTGGGATCGCTCGAGGATGGCGGCGACGTCCTGCGGGTTGTTGGCGATGAGCTGCTCGAGCGGCGGCTGCGCATCGGCGAAGCGGCTGTTCTCCAGGTAGAACGACGCGAGCGCGCGATTGGGCGCCGTGGCCTTCGGGGCAATCGCGACCGCGCGCTTCAGTTCCTTCTCGGCCTCGTCGAGCCTGTGCGTTGACCAGTACAGGCTGCCGAGCGCTGTATGCGCGTCCGCGGACGCCGGCGCCAGCCGGACCGCGACGATCAATTGCGCTTCGCTGTGCACGACGTCGTGCTGCGTCGCGAGCGCCTCGCCGAGCAGCAGATGCGCGTCGGGATCGTCGGGCGACAGCCGGATCGCCGCCTCGGCGTGCGCGCGCGCTTCGGCGAACCGTCCGTTGAGCAGATAGACGGACGCCGCGCGCACTTGCGCGGTCGCGTTCTGCGGCTCGAGTGACGAGGCGAGCAGGTATTCGTCCATTGCGCCGCCGACGTCTCCCGACTGCATCGCGGCTTCGCCGAGCTTCAGATGCGGTGCGGCCGTGGCGGGGGCGACCTGCGCGGCGTTGCGATATTCGATGATCGCGTCTTTGTACTTGCCCGCCTGCGCGTACGCGTCGCCGCTCGCCAGGTACTTGCGGCTCGACACGAGCGGATCCCGCGAACATGCCGCGCACACGGCGAGAGCCGCGGCGCAGGCGAACGAGACGATGGTTTTCATGGCATTCAGTCCGGAATGTAGCGATCGAGCGCCGGCCTGAGCGCGCGGATGAAGTCCGCGGCGGCCGCGCGTCCGTCAGCCGTCGTGACGACCCGCACGAGCGCGGCGTCGCTGCGATGCAGCCGGATCGAGTCGAGCACGAGGTACGCCTTGCTGGCGTACTCGCTCGCGATCGTCCGGCCGTGCGATTGATACCAGTAAATGACGAGCTGCCGGTCGACGCCCTTCTGGATGACGAGCTCGCTGGCCGTAATCGGCTGCGGAGAGGCGTCGATGGTCATGGTCCGCGCGCTCATCGGCTGCCAGCCGGTGGCCGGCAGGCAGTTGAGCGGCGAGTGCATCGTGCCGCCCTGGCGCTGCGATCCGTAATAGGCGATGAACAGATCGACCGCACCGGCTGTGCCGGCCGCCGAAGGGCCGATATACGAGCGGCTGACGTAGTCGTCGGCGTTCAACACCTTGAGCGACTCGTCGTCGATCTCGACGTCGCCGTCGGCCTGCCAGCGGCCGAGCGTCGGCGCGATCTGCGCCAGGCGTTCGCGCGGTGGAAGCTTCTCGGCGGACACCGATCCCCGAACAATGACCACGCCTGCCAGCAGGACGCTGCTCAAGACGACGAGACGCCGTGTCGTCGTCATGACGAGAACCGTCCCATCGAAAGCCGCGGCGTCATCGCCGACATCAGGCGGGCGCAGCCGATCAGCATAACCGCCGACACGCCGAACAGGACGATGCCGAGCGTCTCGTGCAGCAGTCCGTCCGCGGCGCCCACGCCGTAGAACTCCGTGGCCACCGCCGTCGCCGTCACGCGAAACGCGTTGACCGCGATCGTCACCGGCACCGCGGCGGCGACGATGGCGGCTCGCGTCGTCAGATGCCGATCCATGATGCGGGCGACGACGAGCGCGATGACGAGGAGCGACATCATCGACCTGACGCCGCTGCAGGCTTCGGCGACCTGCAGCGTGGCGTCCGACAGCACGAGGACGTTGCCTTCACGCAGGACGGGGATGTGCACGAGGCGGAGCGTCGTCTCGGCGGCCGCCGACGCCGCGAACTGCAGCGGCAACGTGATGCGCGTCATCAGGAGCGCGGGAATCGGAATCGAGAGCGCGACGATCGCGAAGGGAAACGCCACCGCGCGCAGATGACGGCGGCCGAAGAGAAAGACGACCGCCGATCCGATGAAGAGCAGCAGCGATGCGCGCGTCAGAAAGACTTCGGCGCCGAGCGTTCCGACGAGCAGCAGGACGATCGCCGCGATTGCGCCGTAGAGGCCGGCAGGGGAGGGCGACCGGGGAATCCGCGCGAGCTCCTCGCGGCGGGACCAGACGATCACCGCCGCGAGTGGCGCGCAGATCAGACCGTGGGAGTACTCGGAATCGACCCACCACGTCGAGAACAGACGGACGAGGACGGGACCGTAAGCGATGGCGGCCAGCACGCCGAGTGCGAGCCATGCCCGTCGTTCGCCTCGTTCCACGTCGGCTCCCGCGCTAGGCCCGGCGACGGAGCGCGCTGCCGCCGGCGATGCTCATGAGGCCGACGCCGAGGAGCAGCAGCGTGGCGGGCTCCGGCGTCGCGGCGACGGATTCCGTTTTCGTCAGCGCCGCGTGGCCCGTGGTGGTCACGCCGGCCGCGACCGAGTTCACCTTGTTCGTCGGGCCGTGCAGCACCTGGCCGGGCCCGGGCTGTGTGGACGGCCCGCTGGAGACCTCTCCCGGATGATGATCGTCGTTGGACGCGGGCGCGATCGGCAGCGTGATGGTGGGAGTGTTCGAGCCCGCGGTCGTGGCTGAGCTCATCGCGGGAACCGGAAACGTCATCACGCCGCCGAACGTCGCCGCGAATCCGCCGTTGAACACGACGTTGAAGCCTCCGTCGTGCTGCGACGAAATCGCGTTCAGATTGGCGTTGACGAGGAACGGCGACGCGTCAGGCGCGGAGCACCGGCGGCACCACGAGAAGATCGACGCGTTGGTGTGCGCGGTCGCCTGTTCGTGCTCGGCTCCGGCGCTGAAGAACGACGCTTCGTACACCGAGCTCATCACGTTGACCGAGTCCGCGCGGGCCACGGACGGCGCGGCCAGTGCGGCGCACGACAGCGCCAGGCCAATCTGACAAAGTCTTTTCATAGCGGAGGCCTCCATCGCCCGCATTACTGAGCAATCGAAGTGCCGTCCGCAGAACACGTTGCGGATCCAAAAACTGTACGGTAAGGAGTACTTTCTTCACGCTCAGCAGCAGCGAGCGTGTAAGAACTCTCGACGGACGCTATGGCGTTCCGTGCCTAGCGAGAGAAGTTCACGATCCCGTGTTCCCCGCGTTCGGCCGTCCACGGAATGTCCTGATCGTGCCTGCGCGTGATCTCGTGCGCGTCGTTGTAATCGATGAAGAGCGCCTTGATCGTTCCGGTCATCGTCCCGTCGGCTTTGAGCGAGCCCTTCGAGTCGATGTGCACGCTGAAGTTCTCTTTCTCTCCTTGTGAATCGCCGGCGAACGTGAGCGTGTCGTTGTTGAACGTTCCGACGAGCTTGATGGGATAGCCATGCGGCCAGGACAGCGTGCCGGTAACGGTTTTGTTCTTCTGTTCAAGCACGAGCTTCAGTCCGAAATGCTGCTCGACCGTGAGCGTCCAGGTGCCGCTGACGGTTTTCGTCCGTGCCTGAGCGGGAGCGGCGGTCGCAAATGCCACGGCGACCGCGAGACTAGCGATAGTGAAAGACCTGATCGAGTGGGACACCGAGCACCTCCGCGATGTGAAAGGCGACTTCGAGCGACGGCGAGTATTTGCCGAGCTCGATCGCGTTGACGGTCTGCCGCGTGACGCCGATTCTGTCGGCGAGATCCTGCTGCGTCATTTCCCCGCGCTCGAAGCGCAGTTTTCGGATGTCGTTGCTGAGCGTCTTCTTCGGCATCACGCGTCACGCCGATGGAGGACGATTTGCGTCGCGAAGCGCGTCAGCAGCGCGACGAGAATCGATCCCATCATCGTCTGCGCCATCGTGAACCGGTTGCTGCCCGGGATGTGCATCGTGCCGATGGAGGAGAAGGCGCCGACCAGGAGGACGTAGAACGCGACGCGCGACGCTTTCATGTCGATCAGCCGCTCGCGTTCGTCTTTCGGCGTGCGCGCCTCATGCGGCGATTGAATGCGAATCCAGATCTGCAGGCCGATTTCGAGGGCGAGCACCGTGACGAGCGTTCCGAAGAACCAGAGCATGGGGTTCTCCGGCACATGGAAAAACTCCACGCGGGCGATGTGCGTGAACCACATGACGGCGAAGATCGCGATGGAGTAGAAGGAAATCCACGCGCTTTTTTCTCTGAACGACATGGGCGTGAATGTAAAAAATATTTGACACTGAGTCAAGCATTCTTTACAGTGACTTCTGGCGGGCTAGCTGAGGACGCCGACCTCGTACTTCGCGTCCGCGAGCAGTTCCTTCACCCGCGGGACGACTTTCGTCGCGTACAGCTCGATGCTCGTCATCAGCGCCCTGTGCGGCGTCGGGCCGTTCGCGTACTTCAGGTCGAATCGCGTCAGGCCGAGCGCCTGAACCGTCGCCGCGATCTTCCGCGCGACGGTCTCGGGCGAGCCGACGTACAGCGAGCCCTCGGAGCTCGCTTCGCGATCGAATTGCGCGCGCGTCACGGGCGGCCATCCGCGCTCGGCGCCGATGCGCGCCATCAGCACCTGGTAGTTCGGCCACAACTGTTCACGCGCCTCCTCGTCGGTCGCGGCGACATGACCCGGGGAGTGCACGCCGACGGGGAGCCGCGGCTTTCCGAACTCGGACAACGCGCGATAGAACAGATCGACGTACGGCGCGAACCGGTGCGCGCTGCCGCCGATGATGGCGAGCATCAGCGGAAATCCGTAGTGCGCGGCCCGCGCGACGGATTTCGGCGTGCCGCCGACGCCCACCCAGATCTTCAGCTTCTGTCCGGGATCGACCGCCGGATACACCGTCTGGTTCTGAAGGCCGCTGCGCGTCTGGCCCGACCACGTCACCGGCTTCTCCTCGAGCAGCGCGGCCAGCAGCGCGAGCCGCTCGTCGAACAGCAGCTCGTACTGCTGCAGGTCGAACCCGAACAGCGGATACGACTCGGTGAACGATCCGCGCCCGACGATGATCTCCGCGCGCCCGCTGCTGACGGCGTTGAGCGTCGAGAACCGCTCGTACACGCGCACCGGGTCATCCGTGCTGAGCACCGTCACCGACGAGCCGATGTGAATCCGCGTCGTGCGGCCGGCAATCGCGGCGCCCAGCACCTCCGGCGCCGAGATGGAGAAGTCCTTGCGGTGGTGTTCGCCCAGTCCGATGAAGGCCAGTCCGAGCTGGTCGGCCAGGACGGCCTGCTCGACGACGTCGCGCAGGACCTGGGCCTGTGGAAGCGGCTGGCCGGAAGCGTCGGCCGTGACGTCGCCGAAGGTATCGAGTCCGAATTCGATCGCGTTTATCATGTGCGCTTATGAAGAAGAGGATGACGTGCCTTGCAAGTCTAGTGGCTTTTGGCCTGCTCGCTCAATCGGCGGCGGGACAGGACATCGCGATCACGAACGCCAGGATCGTCTCGGGCACGGGCTCGGTGATCGCGTCCGGGACCATCGTCGTGCGCGGCGGAAAGATCGTGTCGGTCACGCAGGGCCCCGCGAACACCCGGGGCCTGAAGGTGCTCGACGTCAAAGGCATGACCGCGATGCCGGGCTTCATCGACGCGCATCGCCACATCAACACCGGACCGAACGAGAAGCAGCAGATGCAGGCGCTGCTCGAGGCCGGCTACACGACGATCCTCTCCGGCGGCGGTCCCGCCGACGGCAACATCACGCTGCGCGATCACATCGACGGCGGCGTCATCAACGGGCCGCGGATCATCCCGTCGGGCCGCATCGCGCTGCGCGGCAACACGCCGGACAACGCGCGCGCCGACATCCGCAAGCTCGCAGCGATGGGCGTGAAGTTCACCGGCGAGATCGCGCTCACGCCGGTCCCCGGCCCGAGCAACGAAGAAATCGACGTGCTGAAGGCCGTCGTCGACGAAGGGAAGAAAGCCGGCGTGTTCGTGCAGGTGCACTCGGTCGGTTCGTCGGCGCTCATGGCCGGCGTCGACGCCGGCGTGCGGCTGTTCGTGCATCTCCCGAACAAGAACTTCATGAGCCGCGAGGAAGCGAAGAAGCTCGCCGACACGGGCTCGAAGATCCTCACCACGACCGGATTCGGTCCGCCCGTGTTCGGCGTCTTCGCCAACGACAACAAGCCGCGCTTCCGCGACGGCAAGCCGTGGCCCGAGTCGATTGTCGACGGCGTCCGGCTCGGCGAAGAAGCAGGCCACGCCATGGTGAACGCGCGCACGACCTGGGACCAGGGCGTCGTCGTCGGCTACTGCACCGACACCACCTACGATCCGCTCGCCGGCCTCAATCAGGAGCTGAAGGTGCTGAACGTGATGTTCTCGATGCAGGACATCATCAAGCTCATGGGGCCGAACACCGCGTCGTACATCCAGATGGGCGACGAGCTCGGGACGCTCGAAGCCGGCAAGCTGGCCGACATCACCATCGTCGATGGCAATCCGCTCGACGGCTATTGGAACATGCTGCGGACGAAGATCGTGCTCAAGGGCGGGAAGGTCGTCGTCCAGAAACCCTGACGTACTTCCGCAGGTTGTGCGTGCCGACGTCGGCGGCGAAGATCGCGCCGCTGGCGTCGGCCGCGATGCCCGACGCGGACGTGCCGCGAACGACCGTGTCGAGATCGGCGGGATCGGGTATGAACGCGGTCAGCGCGCCTGAAATCGCGTTGCCGACGACGATGCCGCGGCGTTCGCCTTTTTTCGCCGCCGGATCCGGAAACGACGCGCCGACGTAGATCGCGTCGTCGGCGCCGACGAAGACGGAGCTCGGCTGGCCGAACTGCGTCCACGCCGCGATGAACGTCCCGTCCTGATCGAACACCTGGATGCGGTTGTTCTTGCGATCGGCGACGTAGAGCCAGCCGCGGGAGCCGCCAATAAACAGATCGTGCGGCTCGTCGAACTCCCCGGGTGCGGAGCCGAGGCGTCCCCACTCCTTGACGAACCGTCCGTCCTTCGAGAACTTCACGATGCGTCCCGTGCCGAACTTGTTCGGTGCGTGCCCGTCGGCGACGAAGACGCTGCCGTCGCGCGCGACGGCGACGCTGGTCGGTCGATCGAACCCCTCGGCGCCCCGCGCCGCGACGCCTCTCTTGCCGAGCGTCATGAGCACGCGTCCTTGCGGGCTCAGCTTCAGGACCTGCTGGCCGAACTTCGGATCGCGGTCGCCGACATCCGTCACCCAGAGGTTGCCGTCCGCGTCCACGGTGAAACCGTGCGGGTAGTCGAACAGCCCGTCGCCGAAACTCCTGATCAGCCGGCCCGACGTGTCGAACTTCAGGATCGGAGGGTTGGCAGGACCGCGGTTGACGCAGGTTGCGGAGCCCTCGGGGACGACATTGAAACAGCGATGGAAGACCCAGACGCCGTCGCGATCGACGTGGACTCGGATCACCTCGCCCCACTTGCCGCCGTTCATCGTCGACGGCAGCTGCGCCCAGCGATCGACGAGCCGGTACGGATTGGGCAGCTGGCCCGGCGCAGGATATTTCTGCTGCTCGGCCCGGGCGACCGCAAGAGCGGCGACGATCGCGGCGGCGGCCGTCACTCCACGATGATTTGCCCGTATGCCCACGGATGTTCCTTGCAGATGTATGTGTACGTCCCCGGCTTGTCGAACGTCACGCCGCCGACGTCGCCCGTCTGGAGCGGCCCGGTGGTCCACGACCCGTCCTGCGCGACGATCGTGTGGATCATGCGTCCGTTGTTGCGCCACGTCACCGGCGTCCCTGCCTTCACTCTCGCGCGGTAGGGCGCGAACGCGTACTCGTCGGTGAAGTACCGGAATCCGGTGAAGCCGTTGTCGCGGGCGAGCGCCGCGGTCTCGATCTGATTGGTGTCGGTAATCTGTCCCACGAACGCGTCCTGCGCCGCGGGGGGCGGCGGCGCTGCCGCCGGAGGCAGCGATCCGCCGAGCTTGAATGCCCAGACCGCCGATCCGGAAATCGTGGCGACGTACTGCTCGCCGCCGAGATCGTAGGTGAACGCCGGGCCGCCCGCGCCGCCGGTCTGGAATCGCCAGAGCCGATCGCCCGTTTTCGGATCGAGCGCCTCGAGGTTGCCGTCGGGCGCCGCCTGGAACAGCAGGCCGCCGGCCGTCGTCATCGCGCCGCTCGGCCGTCCCGGCCGGTATTCCTTCTTCCAGACGACCTTGTCCGTCCGGCTGTCGATCGCCGCGAGGACGCCGTAATTCAAGGCGTTGATGCCGGGCACGCGCTGGTTGAACGAGTTGCTGAAGAAGTGCGGATCGTCCGCGCGCCGCAGCCACGTCAGGCCGGCGGCGCCGGTCGTGTAGAAGTAGCCGGTCTGCGGACTGAAAGACATGGGCGCGACCCGCATGCCGTAATTGGGGGCGAGCACGTTCGGCTTCTGCACGGCGGCCGGCGTGAAGAAGCAGCCGATCTCGAAACCCTTTGGCGTCGGCCTCGTCCTCCACGCGTCGCAGTCGTCCAGCACGCGATCGGCGCCCGCCGGAAACGGCTGCGTCGGCGAAGACTTCTGCAGCGCGTCGGTCGGCACCTTTCGCTCGTCGACCTTCATCAGCGGCTTGCCGGTCTCGCGGTCGAGCATGAACAGATATCCGTCGGCGCGAATCGCCGCGATGCCTTTTCTCGCGCGGCCGTCGATCTGCGCGTCGAACAGGACCGGCGACGAGGCGATGTCGGCCTCCCAGACGTCATGGTGAATGACCTGGTAGTGCCACTTCAGCGCGCCCGTCTTCGCGTCGAGGGCGACGACCGAACATAAATAAAGGTTGTCGCCCGCGCGGTTCTCCCCGCCGAGCTGCGGAACGCCGTTGCCGGTGACGTAATAAATCGATCCGGTGGACGG
>DATNBT010000547.1:0-3392 GCA_035571855.1 Vicinamibacterales bacterium | reverse complement strand
GTCGGGATTCGACTTGTTGGCCGCGGAGTTGTCGTACCACGCGATCGCGTGGAGCTTGCTGCCCCTGGGCAGCTTCACCGGATCTTTAAAGATGTAGTCCGTCTGCCACTCGAAGTCGTACTTCGGCACGGCGAGAATCGTCTGCGTGCGGCCGTCGGGCAGCACGACCTCGTAGCTCCACCGCTTGCCGCGGACGTGCGTGTGCGGCAGCATGCCCCAGAGCGTGACGTCGCGGTTGATCGTCATTTCGGCGTCGACGCGGTAGTCGCTCGCACCGGCCGGGATCTCGAACGAGCCGTTGATGAGCGCCATCACTCGAAGTTCGGTCTTCGGCGGTTCCTTCGCAAACACGAATCCGATACTCGTGCGATCCGTCGTCGCCTTTCCCGTCGTCGTGTAATGCATCTGGAAGACGAGCGTCGCGCCCGCCGGAAGACGGACGGCGGTGCCCGGCTCGTAGACACGGCTGCCGTTGCCCGGGACGTACGCGCCGATCGATGCGCCGAGACCTTTCGGCGCGGGCCGATCGTTCGGCCCGAGCGGCTTGCGCTGCTCGGGCGGCAGCGCGGCGCCGCCGGTCTGGCCCGCGGGAATGTCATTCTGGCCGTCGGGGAACTCGAACACCGGCTGCGGACGCGGACGCGGCGGCTGCCCCGGCTGCGCCGCCGGGCGCTGCGGCGGCGTGGCGGGCGCGGGCGGCCGCGTGTAGACGATCACGTGATGCACGACGGCGCGATTGCCCGGACGGACTTCGAACGCCTGCACCCACCGGTCTTCCGTGAAGTTCGTCGGCACCTCGAAATACTGATACGCGATCGTGCCGGTCGCGGGAACGGGATAGTCCTCGGCCATCTTGACGACGGCGTCCGGCTCTCCGATCGTCCAGCCGTCGGCGTAGTGCGGCGCGGCCGGCAGATCTTTCGGATCGCCCTCGGGGGCGCCGTCCGCGATCCACGCGAGCAGCGTCTGCTTCTCTTTCGGATCGAGGCGGCGATCGTTCTGGAACTGATTGACCGACGGATCGGCGTGCCACGGCGGCATCGTGCCCGCGGACACGCGGCTCCCGATCGCGCGCACCCACGGCCGCACGTCCTTGTAGCTCAGGAGCGGCATCGGTCCAATCTCGCCCGGCCGATGACAGCTGGTGCAGTTCTTATAAAGGATGGGCGCCACGTCGCGTGAATAGGTGGGCGCGGCCGCGTCGCCGGACTGCGCACGCACGACGGGCAGCGATGCGCCGAGCACAGCAGCCGCCGCCACCGCCATCAGAACCCTGCGTGTCATGGGAAGTACCTCGGCTTTATCTTAACGGCTTTCCGGAGACTGTCTGTGAACAAACCTGATGAAATCGGGCAATTCGTGTAACGAGACGACGCCGCCGAACGGATCGAGCGCGGTCAGCCGCATCGCATCGTCGGGGTCGTTCATCATCAGGACGGGCCGCAGCCCGGCGGCCTTCGCCGCGCGAATGCCCTGCTCCGTGTCGGTGAGACAGATGACGCGATCCGGCGCCAGCGCCGCGTCGGCAACCGCGCGCCTGAGCTCCACTTCCGACAGCGCGCTCACTTCGATCGCTTTCACGCCGAGCGACGCGAGCTCCGCCATCGCCGGCGGGGCATCTTCAAACGGCACGCCGTGTTCGTCGACGAGGATGCCGGCAGGCTTGAACAGAACGGCGTCGATGCGGATCACGCGCTGAGCGACGCCAGCCCGGACGCGAGCAGGCCTTTCGCCATCTCGATCTTCATCGCGTTGTATTTGAGCGGCGCCGCGTTCACCAGCGCGCGCGGCAGGATCTCGCCGGCGAGATCGGCTGCCAATGTCTTCCCTTTCAGCAGACCTTCGACATCGCGTTCGCGATACGGCTTTCCCGCGATGCCGCCGAAGACGACGCGCGCGTCGGAGATCGTCGTGCCCTGCATCTCGAGACCGAGCGCGAGCGACGCCATCGCGAAGTCCCACACACCGCGCGGACGCAGCTTCTCGAACGAGGTGCGCACGTTCGTCTTCGGCGCGGGGATGGCGACCTCGGTCAGGATCTCGTTGTAGCGGACGACGTGCGACTGGATGCGGCCGTCGACCATCATGTCGCCGGGCACGAGCTGCTCGACCGTCAGCGTCTTCCCGCCCGCCGGCGTCGCGAGCGTCACCGTCGCGTCGAACGGCATCAGCCCGGTCGCCGCGTCGCCGGGATAGACGGCGTAGCAGAGGCGCCCGCCCATCGCCGAGTGGTAGTAGCTGTTGTCGCCGATCGCGCCGTAGCAGAGATAACCGCCGTTTCGCCAGCACGAGTAGCCGCCGCGCAGGTACTGGCACCAGACTTCCTGCAGCAGGTCGCCGCCGATCGTCGACGCGTTGCGCAGCTCCGGCGACGAGATCATCCCGATGGCCTTCACCAGCATCGGGTACTTCTTCGCGAGCAGCGGCGAGTCTTCCAACTCCGACAGCTTCGTCAGCGCGCCAATCCGCACGCCGCCGTCGCCGTCTTCCTTGATGTAGCGCAGGTTGCCGATGTGCTTGATGTCGACGAGAAACGCCGGCGCCTTCGTCAGGCCGTTCTTGAGACGGATGAGGACATCGGTCCCGCCCGCGTACACGGCAGCTTCGCCGCCATGGCGCGTCAGCAGCGCCTGCGCTTCCTCGATCGTCGTCGGCCGGTAAACGGAAACCTGTTTCAATTGAGCCTCAGCCCTACGCCTTCAGTCCTGCCAGGATCTTCTCCCGCGTAATCGGGTGCTCGCGGACGCGCACGCCGCACGCGTTGTAGATCGCGTTGGCGATCGCGCCGGGCACCGAGCCGATGCTCGTCTCACTGAAGCTCTTGATGCCGTAGAACCACCGCGGCTCGAGGCTGTCGATGTAGACCTGCGTCTGCTTCGGCACGTCCATGATCGTCGGCAGCCGGTACGACAGATAGCCGACGCTGTAGTGGCGCGTCCCCGGAAACTCGCGGTCCCACGGAATCGGATCCGTGGCGACCTGCATGCTCTCGACGAGCGATCCGATCATGTCCGCTTCAGCCACGAGCGGGTTGATGACGATGCCGGTGTCGTGGACGTAGGTCGCGCGGATGAATTTCCAGTCGCCGGTCCACGTGTCGACTTCCACTTCCGCGAAGCACGCGCCGACGCCTTTGTTCTGCGCGGTCCGCTCGCCGCCGGCGACGCCGCGTCCCGTCACCTTGATGCTTCCACCGTTCGCCTTCGCCAGCGCGGCGAACGTCGTCGACAGCTTCGCGTTCTTCGTCGACGAGATCCGGCCGTCGCGCATCGTGAGGTCAGCGGCGTCGACCTTGAGCGCGCCAGCCGCGCGTGCGAGAAGATCCTTCCGGAGCTTGTCGGCCGCGCTGAACGTCGCCGCGCCCTGCAGCGTGATCGTCCGGCCGCCGAACC
>DATNBT010000546.1:0-2690 GCA_035571855.1 Vicinamibacterales bacterium | reverse complement strand
GCACCGTCGTAAAGGGCACTCGCAGCGTCGCCGCCATGGACGTCCGAATCGCCTTGCGGTACAGCGGATCGACGCAGCCGTGGCTGAGGACGACGGCGCCGACGCCGAACGCCGAGGCGTTGCGAAACACGCCGCCGACGTTGTCGGGATTTCCGACGCCTTCGAGGACGACGAGCGAGGTGGCGCGAAAGAGGACTTCGTCGAGCAGCCTCGGCGCGGGCCGCTCCGCGAGCGCGAGGCATCCGCGATGGATGTTGTAGCCGGTCAGCTGCTCGAAATCTTCCGTCGCCGCCACGAACGTCGTGGTCTCGCGGCCGAGATGCTCGAGCCGCGGGCCGAGCGCGTCGAGCGCCGCGCGGTTCAGCAGCAGCGAACGGATCGGGATTTTGTCGTCGATCAGCCGCTCGACGACGAGGCGGCCTTCGGCGACGAACAGGCCCTGCCCGAGCAGGCGATCGTGATCGCCGATGTCGCGGTACTCCGCCACCCGCGGATCGTCAGGGCCGTCGACGACGACAACGCGAACATCCGTCATCGCGTCAGATCACGCGGGCCTGCCGCATGACGGCTTCGGCCTTGCGGCGGATCTCACGCGCCACGTCGTACGGATCGCCCTGCTGGAATTTCGGAAGGAACAGCTCCACCGACAGCGCGCCGGCATACCCCTTCTCCGCCAGCTTCCGCAGGATCTTCACGAGCGGGGTGACGCCGTCGCCGGGAATCACGCGCGTCGTCTGATCGAGGAGCTCGCGCGGCAGGTCGGGCACATCCTGAAAATGCACGTGGCCGATCTCGCCGGGTTTCAGCGTGTCGAGATCCTCGAACTTACTCTGGCCCGACCAGAAGTGATAGCAGTCGAACAGGATCTTCATGTTGGGATGCGCGGCCGCGCGCGTCACCCTGATCATCGTCCCGAGCGTCGCGATGAACGTCGAGGCGCGCGTGAACTCCGCCATCGCCGTCATGTCGAACTGCTTCGCGACGTCGCCGACGCTGCGCATGTTGTCGGCGCCGGTCCTGTAGATGTCGTCTTCGGTGAACTTCGCGGTGGCCGTTACCGGCGCGTAGAACTTCGTCAACCCGAGCGTCGCCAGCTGTTCGCAGCGCTTCTTCAGATTCTCGATGGCGCCTGCGTGATTCGGGTTCGGCTCCCAGACTCCGTTGACACCGCATGCGCACGACACCGGCGTCAGGCCGTTGTCGGTGAGCACGCGTTTCGCGGCGGCGAGCGAGTCGGTCTTCAGGAAGTCGTCGAGGAGCTGACCGGTGATCTCGACAATCTTTATCCCGGCGCGCGCCCATCCTTCGAGGGACTTGCGGTAGCCGGCGGCGGCCGACGTGTTCTGGTGAAGCGAGAGCGTCATTTTTCCTGGAGCGGCAAACGCGCGGACGACCGGGGCGGCAAGCGTCCCGAGCGGAGCCAGCAGCAGCGTCCGTCGTGAAAGCATCGCGGGCATACGTTAACATTGGTCGCCTTGAGAAAACTGATTCTGGTTGCACTACTTCTGGCTGCGCGCCCCGCCCTGGCGCATCCGGTGCCGTTCAGCTTTCTCGACATCCAGCTGACGCCGTCGGCCGTCGACGTCGCGCTCGTGGCGCACATCTACGACCTCGGGCACGACATGAACATCGCGCCGATGGAGCAGCTGCTCGACCCGACGCTCGTCGACCAGCGCGAGCGCGCGATGCAGGCGATGCTGGCGCCGCGTTTCGCGCTCTCGGCGGACGGACGCGTGCTGAAACCCGAGTGGGGCGCGACCGAGATTCTCCGCGACCGGCTGTCGCTCCGCTTTCATCTGCACTACGCCGTCCCGTCTCCGCCCGGTACCGTCGCGGTGACGACCGTGATGTTTCCGTACGATCCGATGCACCAGACGTTCGTGAACGTCTACGAAGGCGAGACGCTGACGTCGCAGATGATCCTCGACGCGAAGCACCCGGGCCTCGAGTACTTCGCCGGGTCGCGGCAGGGCGTCTTCGCCGTCGTGAAGAAGTTCGTGCCGGCGGGCATCCACCACATCCTGATCGGCCCCGACCATCTCCTGTTCCTCGTCGGGCTGCTCCTGCTGGGCGGAACGATTCGCCAGCTGGCGGTCGTCGTCACCTCGTTCACGATCGCGCACAGCATCACCCTGTCGCTGGCGGCCCTGAACATCGTCACGCCGCCGGCGCGGATCATCGAGCCGGCCATCGCGCTGAGCATCGTCTACGTCGGCGCGGACAACATCCTCGCGAAGGGCGGGCGGGACGTCCGCGGATGGATCGCGTTCACGTTCGGCTTCATTCACGGCTTCGGGTTCGCGAACGTGCTGCGGGAGATGGACCTGCCGCGCCGCGCGCTGGGCTGGTCGCTGTTCTCCTTTAATATAGGCGTCGAAATCGGGCAGCTCTTCGTCGTCGTGCTGGTCGCGACGGCCTTTACAATGCTCCGCGAGCGGAGCGAGTGGTCGCGGCGGCATCTGGCGTTCGCCGGTTCGATCGTCGTGATCGCGGCCGGCGCGTTCTGGTTCGTTCAGCGAGTGTTCTTTCCAGGGGGACTGTCATGAAACGTGTGGCACTGCTTGGTGGATTGATTCTGATTGGCGGGCTGTCGATGACGGCGGCCGGGCTGCAGCGGGGCGAGGGGCGCGGGCAGGGCCGTGGACGCGGACCGCAGGCGCCGCCAGTCCTGCAAATCGAGAAAATCAAAG
>DATNBT010000545.1:0-5367 GCA_035571855.1 Vicinamibacterales bacterium | reverse complement strand
CACGGGAGCCCGTGAGTCGAGGATGTGCTGGATGATCTCGCGCATCGACGTGTCCAGGCCACCCGGCGTGTCCATCGTTATCAGGATCAGCGCCGCGCCGGTGCGGTTGGCCTGGTCGATGCCTCCGTCGATGTACTCGGCCATGACGGGATCGATTTCGCCGTCGATCTGCAGCGCGACGACGCGCGCGGGCTCACCCGTCGAGGCGACCTGCGACGCAGCGGCGGCGATCGGCCATCCGACGCAGAAGAAGACGACGGGCAGGGATCGCCCTAACGCCGTCAGAAGCGCGTGCCCCATCTCGCTGCGAGCATACACCCGAGCCGCCGAAGGTCAGCGCAGGAGCTATCGCCCCGATTCAGCGAAGACTCGACTCTTCGCTTGCTACCACGCCAGCCTTACTGGCGCGTCCACGGGTCCAAACCTGATCGCGCTGGGGGTGTGGAACTTGTCCAGCTCAACGCCCTGTCCATCGGGAGTCCGCATCATCGCGAGGATGGCGCAGACATCCTCGAGTCCAATCAGGCGCCCGACCGCAGGCCCTTCGACTGGTGTCTCGCCCTCGAGCGTGAGACCGAGTTCGATGAAGAACGCCTTGGTCTCTTCCAGATCGTCGACAACGATCAGGACGTTGTCCATCCGTGCAACGTTTCTAGTGTGCACTGTCACAAGGGCCTTCTTAGATCCGGCGAGCGTCGGGACAACCGTGACGAAGACCCAAAAGAACAGGAGCAGCAACAAACCATGCTGCGCGCGAGCCTGGCGCAACCACGCCGGCGCCCGAGCAGCTTCGCCCGTGCATGCTGGCGTTCGCACGCGGATCGCTGCGTGTCAACGGAGTGACGGCCTCTCATTTCGCCACGGCCGGCCTTACGCGCGTCGTCGATCGTCCCGTGATCGATCGCACCGGACTCGGGACGACCTTATACGACTGGGCGATCGAGTGGACACCAGCTCCATCCTCGCAGGTTTCGGCAACGAGCGATCTTCCATCGAGCGTCTTCTCTGCGGTTCAAGAACAGCTCGGCCTGAAACTTGAACCTGAGACCGGTTCCGTTGACGTCGTTGTCGTCGAACACGTCGGGACGCTATCTCTACTCCACCGTCACGCTCTTCGCCAGATTGCGCGGCTGATCCACGTCGCACCCCCGCCGCACCGCCACGTAATACGCCAGCAGCTGCAGCGGCACGGACAGCAGGATCGGCATCGTCAGCTCGGGCGCGCACGGGACGGTGAGCACGGCGTCGCGGGACAGATCGAGCACCGAACGCAGCGCGGAGCTGTCGCCGCTCGTGATCGCGATGATCTGGCCGCCGCGCGCGCGGACCTCCTGGATGTTCCCCACCATCTTCTCGAACAGCCGGTCTTGCGGCGCGAGGACGACGACGGGCATGCGTTCGTCGATGAGCGCGATGGGCCCGTGCTTCATCTCGCCGGCGGGATAGCCTTCGGCGTGGATGTAGGAGATCTCTTTCAGCTTCAGCGCGCCTTCGAGCGCGATCGGGTAGTTGATGCCGCGCCCGAGGAACAGCGCGTCGCTCCGGCACGCGATGGACTGGGCGATCGTCTCGATCTGCGGCGCGAGGCGGAGCGTCTGCTCGAGGAGCTGCGGCACCTGCAGCAGCGCGGCGATGTGCGGCATCGACTCCTCTTCGCTCATCACGCCGCGGGCCTGCGCCAGCTTCAGGCCCAGCATGTAGAGCGCGGCCAGCTGCGACGTGAACGCCTTCGTCGACGCGACGCCGATCTCCGGACCGGCGACCGTGTAGATCGTGCCGTCGGCTTCGCGCGTCGCCATGCTGCCCATGACGTTGCACACCGCCACGCTCGGCACGCGCTCACGCTTCGCGTCGTTGTCGTGTTTGGCCTCGCGCAGCGCCGCCAGCGTGTCCGCGGTCTCGCCCGACTGCGTGATGACGACCGCCAGGGTGCGTGCATCGGCAATCGGCGTGCGGTAGCGGTACTCCGAGCCGTAGTCGACTTCCACCGGCACGCGCGCGAGCTGCTCGATGATGAACTTGCCGATGAGGCCCGCGTGCCACGACGTCCCGCACGCGAGGATCACGACCTTCTGAATCTGCGAGAGCTGCTCGTCGCTGAGGTTGATCTCCTTCAGGCACACGTGCCCCGACTCCGGCGTCACGTGACCGCCGACGGTCTGCCGCACCGCCGTCGGCTGCTCGAAGATCTCCTTGAGCATGAAGTGCGGATAGCCGGCCTTCTCCGTCGTGATCGGATCCCACAGGACGCGCTGCTTCACGGGCGCGATCGGCGTGCCGTAGAAATCGGTGAACGCGACGCCGCTGCGCGTGATGACCGCCATCTCCTCGTCGCCGAGGAACACGATGTCGCGCGTGTGACGGAGGATCGCGGGCGTGTCGGAGGCGACGAAATACTCGGCCTGGCCCGATTCGTCCTCGCCGAGGCCCACAACGATGGGCGGGCCGTTGCGGACGGTGACGATCTTGTCCGGGTCGTCGGCGGAGATGATGACGAGCGCGAAGAGTCCGCGCATCTGCGTCAGCGCGCGCCGGACGGCGTCCTCGATGTTCAGACGCGCGGCCGACGTTCTCGCGCGACAGAGCTCCTTTTCAATGAGGTGCGCGACGACTTCGGTGTCGGTCTGCGTGCGGAACGTGTGTCCTTCGGCCTGGAGCTCCTGCTTGAGCGAGAGATAATTTTCGATGATGCCGTTGTGGACGACGAGGACGCGGCCCGTGCAGTCGCGATGCGGATGCGCGTTTTCATCCGTCGGCCCGCCGTGGGTCGCCCACCGCGTGTGGCCGATGCCGTAGCGGCCCGTCACCGGCTGTTCGTCGAGGACGGCTTCGAGCTTCGACAGCTTGCCCGCGCTTCGCCGCAGTTCCACGCCGTTCTCGCTCACGAGGCCGATGCCGGCCGAGTCGTAGCCGCGATATTCGAGGACGCGCAGGCCGTCAATTAATACTGGTACGACGTCTTTGTTTCCGAGGTATCCGATGATCCCGCACATGCTGCCGGGTTGTGCAATTGCTCTGCCGTGTCAGACTGCAGGGCGCCCGCGTTCCCATGCCGGTGATTTTCCCAAAATGGCGAAAAGTTCGGCCCTGGGCCGCGCCCGCCTAGACGGACTGTGACGGGGCACGGCGCGCGAGCACCGTCAGCACCGCCCGCCGGGCATACGTCGTGTAATGCGCGCGCATGTTCGCGTCGAATCCGACCGTCCACACCGACAGCAGATAGACCAGGCCGACGATGGCGCCTTCGCCGAAGATCAGGGCGATCGTGTCCGGCGGCCGCCAGGCGCGAAGCGCCACGCCGGCGATCGCGGCGATCACCGCGCCTGTCGCCGGCGCCGTCGCCACCGCGCCGGCAAATTCGAACACGCCGATGCCGACCTCGCGGCACGCCGCGGGCGCGAGCACGAAGAAATTCACGATGGCGACCGGAATCAGGCTGCCGACCGCGACGCCTAGCAGGCCGAAGTGCCGGACGAGGAACAGACTGAGGCCCAGGTTGACGAGCGCCTCGCTGAGAGACGCAAACGCGACGAGACGCTGGCGGCCGGTGCCGAGCAGGATGTTCCCGAGCGGCTGCTGCCCGACGATCACGACGCCCATGATCGCCAGCACTTCGAGCGGCGGCACCGCCGCTTCGAAGCCGGGTCCCATCCACCTCGTGATCAGCGGCGCCGCGAAGCCCATCATGCAGACCGTCACGCCGCAGACCAGCGTCAGCGCCAGCCGCGTGCCCTCGACGAGCATCCGGCGAAGGCCGTCCGGGTCGTTCGACGCCTGGTAGCGGACGACGACGGGCAGCATCAGGCCGTTGAACTGGCTCGACAGCTGGCGCTGGTAGTCGCACAGCCGCAGCGTGATCGCGTAGACCGCGACCGCCGCCGTGCCGAGCGCGCCGCCCACGATGACGTTGTCGAGGTTGAATCCGATCTGAATGGCGATGTCCACGATGAACACGTAGACGCTGTACGCCGTCACGTCCCGCACGAGCCCCGCGCTGAAGGACGACCATCGGAGCCGCATTTCCGGGAACGCGATCTTCGCGGTCCACGCGTAGCCGACGTAACTGAGAAGGGCGATCACCGTCGACGCCGCCACGACCGCGCGCACGCGGTAGCCGTACTCGAGCAGCAGGAACGTCGCCGCGCCGTTGGCGAGCGAGCCGAAGATGGCGACCGTGTTGTTCAGCGCGAACCGCTGCCGCGCGTTCGTCGCGGCGCCGAACACCGTCATCGGAAAGCCCACGACGATGCGGACGCCGATCATCGCGAGCACGAACCGCGCGAGCGCAATCTGCGACGGCAGGAGCTTCGGAAAATTGGGAACCAGCCACACGATCATCGCGCCGACGACGACCGCCGCGGCGAGCCCGAGCCCCGTGTACACGATGAGGAAGGTGCTGAGGATGCGATTGACGAGCGGCACGTTCCCCAGCGCGTCCGCTTCGGCGACGTGGCGCACGAGCCCGTTGCCGTACCCGAGGTCGAGCAGCTGGAAGTACGCCGTCATCGACGCGACGAGCATCCACAACCCGTACTCGGTCGTGCCGAGGTGCCGGATCGTGAACGGCATCAGGAAAATTCCGAGGATGATGTTGATTCCGAGAAGGACGTACTTCGTCGCCGTTCCCGACAGAAGTTGCCATGAGCTGTTGATCACGGGGCGGACACCGACTCACCTGATCAGCAACTCACGTTCCAACCTGACGTGGCACCTGCATTGCACCGTTGAGCTGGGTTCTCGATGCGCGCGGATCACACACGGAAACGTGTCGCCGTTCTCGGCGCCGGGGGATTTGTCGGCGGCCACCTGTTGAGGTATCTGCGCGCGAACGGCCGCGAGGCCAGAGCAGTGGCACGACGCCCTCCGCAGGCCGCCGACCCGGACTGGCGCATCGCGGACGCCTGTGACGTGTACGCACTGCGGGACGCGTTCGCGGGCTGCGACTCGGTCGTCCATGCGGCCCTCGGCGACAACACGACCATTACCGATTCGGTCGCGCCCGTGTATGCGGGCGCCGAGGCCGTCGGCGTCCGCCGGCTCATCTACATGAGCAGCGGCTCGGTGCACGGCCAGTCTCCCGCGCCGGGCACAGACGAAGCATCGCCGTTATCAGTGCGGCAGCCGTTTGCCTACAACAACGCGAAAGTCCGGGCCGAGCGCCGGCTGCGCCGGCTTCGAAAACGCGGAACGGTCGAGCTCGTCATCCTGCGGCCGACGATCGTCTTCGGACCCGGCTCACGCTGGGTCTTCGACTTCGCGGATCGACTGCAGAACGGAACGGCGTACGTGGTCGACGGCGCGGCGGGCGTGTGCAACAGCATCTACGTCGACAACCTGTCATATGCGGTGGCGCTCGCGCTGGACGCG
>DATNBT010000544.1:0-7418 GCA_035571855.1 Vicinamibacterales bacterium | reverse complement strand
GGATAGAAGTACATGAAGCGCGTCGGGCTGATCCAGTTGACGACGTACAGGATCGTTGTCAGCGCGGCGACGCCGGCGCGCACGCCGAACGCCTGCAGCCAGAACAGCAGCAGCACGGTGCTCGCAAAGGCGGCGATCGTGTTGTAGAAGCGGAAGCCGCGCTCGATGTCTCCGGGAAATGTCTCCGCGACGAGCCACGGAAGCGCCACGCGATAGACGTAGGGCACTTCCGCCCGCACCGTCTGGCCCGCGACCCGCTGTTCGGCAGCGAAGAAGTACTCGTCGCCGTCGCCGAAGCGCGTCAGCACGATCTTCTGCGTGGCGTAGCTGTACACACCGACGCCTGCAAACGTCAGCATCACGAGGCACAGCGCCACGCGGCTGCTCATCGCAGATCGTCCCACGTGAGCAGACGGTCCTTTTCAATCGCGCGCGCCGCCACCTTCCCCACGATCTCCGGCAGCTGCCGCGCCGGAATGCCCGTCCCCGGCCGCTTCACCCAGACGTCGTCTTTCGAGATGGTCGCGCCGGCGGCGATGTCGCGGATCGACACGACGCTGTGCAGCGCCATGTCGCGGACGTCCTGTTCGCCGGGCTGAATCGTCTTCGTCGCGCCGAGGGCCCGCTCGATCGCGCGGATGTCCTTCACGAGCGCGGCGAGCTCTTTCGGCTCCATCGAGCCCCGCTGATCCGGACCCGGCAGCGACCGCGACGCCGTGAAGTGCTTCTCGAAGAGATTCGCGCCGCTCGCGACTGCCGCCAAAGACACCGCCGTGCCGAGCGTGTGATCGGAGAAGCCGGCGGGCACGCCGTACTTCGCCTGCAGCGCGCCGATGCAGCCGAGCTGCACGTGCTCGAGCGGCGTCGGATACGTCGAGGTGCAGTGCATCAGCGCGAACGCCGCGCCCTCTTCGTCGAGCGCCCGGACGGTCGCGTCGATTTCAGCCGGCGTCGACATCCCCGTCGACACGATCATCGGCTTCTTCTTGCGCGCGATGTGACGCTGCAGCGGGATGTTCGTCATCTCGCCCGACCCGGTCTTGAAGGCGGGCACGCCGATCGACTCCAGATAGTCCGCGGCTTCACGCGAGAACGGCGTCGACAGGAAGATGATGCCCTTCTTCTTCGCCAGCGCCTGCATCTCGAGGTGCGCGTCCTTCGACAGCGCCGTCCGCGCGAGCAGATCGAAGAGCGATTCGCCCACGTAGGCCGCGGTCGCCCCGCCCCTGAGCATCTCGAATTCGGGAAAATGCGTCTGAAATTTGATCGCGTCGGCGCCCGCCTCCGCCGCCGCTTCGACGAGCTCGGCGGCGATCTTCACGTCGCCGTTGTGGTTGATGCCGGCTTCGGCGATGACGAAGCACGGGCGGCCGGCGCCGATTTCCCTGGCGCCGATGCTGATCACGGACGAACGGGGCATGAGACGTCCTTACTCGTGAAAACGCTTCTGCGTGTAGAGGTCGACGCTCGTGAGCACGTCGACCATCGACTGCGCGGCGTTCGGTTTGAAATACAGGTGCGACGGCGCGTACCGTCCGTGGGCGAGCTGCTGCGTGACCGCGCGGCGGATGTCGTCCACGTCGTAGCTGACACGGACGACGTTGTCCCCCGAGAGCCGGCCCTGCTGGCGTCCGCCGATGTCGACCACCGGCGTGCCGAGGTACGAACATTCCTTGATGCCGGCCGAGGAGTTGCCGGCCACACACGACGTGCGCCTGAGCAGCGCGATGAACTGATCGGCGGGCACGTTGGTGATGAACCGCATCTTTTCCGTCGCGGCCTCGTGATGCTCGCGGAAGTGCCGCAGCACTTCGGACATCTCTCCGGTGCCCGCGTCCGGGTTCGGCCAGAACCACACGATCGGCATGTCGAGCGACGCGAGCGCCCTGAACGTCGTCTCCAGATGCCGGCGGTTGTCGGCTTCGGTCGTCACCGGATGCTGAATGACCGTGAGAAACGGCTTCGTGACGTCGACGTCGTGGCCGACGCCGTACGTGCCCAGCTCGCCCGTCGTGATGTCCGCCGCGCTTTCGACGGCGCACGCGACACGCTCGACGTCGAGCGATCCCGTGTTGAATACGTACTTCGGATCTTCGCCCATCGCGAGCACGCGCCGTTTCGCGTCGTCGTTGGTGACGAAGTGGATGTGCGCGAGCTTCGTGATCGCGTGGCGGACGCTTTCGTCGATGCTGCCGGTGAGATCGCCGCCCTCGATGTGCGCGATCGTCTTGTTCAGGTACGCCGCCGCCATCGCGATGGCCAGCTGCTCGAACCGGTCGCCGCAGATGACCACGACGTCCGGGTCGGCGGTGTAGAGGCTGTTGGTGACCTCGAGCGCGGTGAGACACGCCGTCTTCGCCATCGCGACGTGATTCCCGCCCTCGATCACGTTGAAGAGCGACGCCGAGATCGTGAAGCCGCCCTCTTTGATGTCGTCGGCGACGTGCCGGCTGTATTTGTCGAGCAGCACCGACCCGCCGAGCATCAGCTCGAGGTCGACGCCGGGATGCTGGTGGAGTTTCCGGATCAGCAGCTGGCTGCGGCCGTAATACGCCCGGCTCGTAATCGGGAAACAGATGCGCCGCTTGCGGCCGTCAGGTGTCATACGCGTGCCGGATCGTGGTTGACGACGACGGTTTTCCATTCGGAGTAGACATCCAGCGCTTCGGTGCCGGGCTCACGGAAGCCGTTGCCGGAATTCTTCACGCCGCCGAAGGGCATGTGCGGGCCCGCGCCGTACGTCGGACCGTTGATCGAGACGAGGCCCGCGCGGTAGCGCGCGATGAATTCTTCGATGCGATTGCTGTTGAACGTGTGAATCGCGCCGGTCAGTCCGAACGACGTCGAGTTCGCGATGTTGATCGCGTCGTCGAAGTCCTTCGCGCGATACACGCACGTCACCGGACCGAAGATCTCTTCCTGCGACAGCTCGTCGTCGAGCGCGACGCTGTCGAGAATCGTCGGCTTGACGTAATAGCCGTTCTCGGCCGACTCGGCCGCGCATCCGCCCGTCAGGATCCGCGCGCCCCGGGCCACGGCCGCCTGCACCGCCGCGAGAATCCGATCGCGGCTCGCGCGCGAGATCACGGGCCCGAGATCGTCGGATGGTCCGCTGCCGATCTTCAGCGCTTCGGCGCGCTTGACGAGCGCCTGCCTGAAGTCGTCGTAGACGTGACGGAAGACGATGATGCGGCTGCCGGAGGCGCACCGCTGGCCCGCGTCGACGAACGCGGAGTTGATCGCGTGCTCCGCCGCGAGCTGCAGATCCGCGTCGTCGCAGACGATCAGCGGATTTTTGCCGCCGAGCTCGAGGCAGACTTTCGCGAGCACCTTCCGCTCGCTGACGCACTTCTGAATCAGCTTTCCCGTCTTCGCGGATCCCGTGAAGCTGACGACGCCGACGCGTTCGTCCATCACGAGCGGCATGCCGACGTCCGGTCCGAATCCCTGAACCGCCGAGTAGAGGCCTTTGGGAAGTCCGGCTTCCTGCAGAAGCTTTCCGAACGCGACCGCCGTGTACGGCGTCAGCTCGTGCGACTTCGCCACGACGGCGTTGCCGCACAGCAGCGCGGGGAAGACTTTCCACGCGATACCCGCGAGCGGGCTGTTGAACGGCATCACCGCGCCGCAGACGCCGATCGGCGCGCGCACCGTCCGCACGGATCGATTCGGAATCGGGCTCGGCATCGTCTTCCCGTACGAGCGGCTGCCCTCGCTTTCCATGAACAGCGCGAGGTCGGCCGACGACCCCACTTCGGCGACGGCGTTCTTCCAGGGCTTGCCGGTCTCGGCCTGGATGTACTCGCCGAGCTCGCGCTCCTTCGCGCGCAGCAGCGCGGCCGCACGGCCGAGCACCTCGCCGCGCTTCGGCGCCGGCAGACGGCCCCACGCGTCGGCCGCGGCACATGCGGCGTCAATCGCGCGCGTCACGTCGGCGGCGCGGCCCCGCGCCACGTTCGCGAGCACGTGATCGTCGATCGGGCTTCGCTTGTCGAACGTCTCAGCGGAGCCACTCGACGCGGTTTCCGCGTCGTCTATCCAGTGAAGGACTTCGTGTGGATACATGAGCGAACCGTGGCGGCAATGGAGGCGCGATCGAGTCCGTGATGGGCGAGCACTTCGGCGTTCGTGCCGCACGCCGGAATTTCGGTGAGGCCAATCGAGCGCACGTCGGCGCGAACGCCGTTGCGTGCGAGCGCCGCGGCGACCATCTCGCCCTGGCCGAGCGACAGATAGTGATTGTCCAGCGTGATGATCAGGGGAAATTGACCGAGCACCTCTCTCGTCCAGGCGTCATCAATCCGGTTCAACCATGGAAGATTGATGATGGCGGCGCGAATGCCGTCTGCTGCGAGATCGTCCGCGGCATGCCACGCGTTGCTCAGCAGAATCGGACCGTAGCCGACGAGAACGACGTCGTTCTTCCCCGGAGGCGCCGCCCGCAGCGTGACGCCGCGGCCGACCGCGAGGCCGTACGACTGCGGCAGCGAGTACGGCAGATCGAGCGGCACGTTCACGAACCGCAGATAGGTGCTCTCGGGATTCGTTTCGACCGCCCACCGGATGGCGAGACGGGCCTCGCGCTCGGAGCACGGCTCGATCGCCGTGAGTCCGGGAACAGAGCCCACGGCGGAGATGTCGCGCACCGACTGATGGGAGTGTCCCGGACCGCCGGGAACGGCGCCGGCGAGGGTCGCCGTGTAGATGATCTTCTTCTTCTCCGTCGCGTTGTTGTAGATGTGCTCGTTCGCGCGCGTGGACAGGAAGCAGGCGAACGAATGCACGACCGGCAGTATTCCTTCGAGCGCCATGCCGCCCGCGGCGGAAACCATGTGCTGCTCGGCGATGCCGCACTCGATGAACCTCTCCGGCAGTTCGGCCTTGAACGCCTCGATGCCGCAGTCCGACAGCAGATCGCCGTCGAGGACGACGATGTCCCTGCGCGTGCGGGCCATCTGCAGCAGCTCGTCGCCGTACGCGAGCACGAGCTTTTCCGGCTTCGCCGGCGCGATGCGCGCCGGCAGGGGCGCGCGGCTCATCGCGATCGCCGGCTGCTTCAACGCGGCGAGTGAGGCGTTCACGCGGGACGTGATCTCGCCGACGGCCGCGAGGTAATCCTTCAGGCTCGGCGCCCCGGCGTGGAAGTGGTACGTCGCATCACCGCACGCGATGCCGTGCATGAACGAGACGCCTTTGCCTTTGATCGTGTCCGCGATGAGGACTTTCGGCCGATCGCTCACGCGATCGAAGCGCGAAAAGATCTGCTTCACACCGGCGAGATCATGGCCGTCGGCGCGCGCCACTTCCCAGCCGAAGACGCGGAACTTGTCTTCAATCGCGCCGAGATCGCTGACCGCCGACACCTCTGAATCCGACTGGAACTTGTTGTGGTCGACGACCACGATGATCTCGCTCAGCTTTTCGTTCGCGCACGGCTGCAGCGACTCCCAGATCTGGCCTTCCTGCAGCTCGCCGTCGCCGGTCATGACGACGATGCGGCCTGTGCGGCCGGCGAACCGCTTCGCGCGCGCCATGCCGTAGGCCTTTGAAATCCCCATGCCGAGCGAGCCGGTATTTGCGGCGATGAACGGCGTCGCGACGTCCGGATGTCCCGGCAGCCCGCCGAAGCGCCGCAGCCCGTGCACGAGATCGAAGTCGAGCTTCTCGAGCGCAATCAGCAGCGCGTACAGCGCCGGCGCGTCGTGTCCCTTCGAGGAAAAGTAGATGTCCGAGCCGTTCGCGTGGCTGTTCGGCTCGACGAGGCAGTCGGTCCAGAGCCAGGTGATCAGATCCATCGCGCTGAAGCTCGACCCGATGTGACCCGAGCCCGCGTTCATGATCATGTAGAGCGTGTTCAGCCGGCAGAGGTCCGCAAGGACGGCGGCGCGCACGAGCGGATCGGCAATCGCGCGCACGCCCCGGATGGCGTCGAGCGGCACAAACGAGAGTTCGCCCTGTCCGGCGAGCTGCTTGTCTGAATGATCTTTTTCGCCCATCGTGATGTTACTGATGCGTCGGGCAGGATTCGATGACCTGCGCGAGGCTTACGGTGTGAGGCGGCGTGGTCGCCCACGCCGCCGACACGGGCGTCGCGGCGGGCGCCTTCGGCCAGCGGTGCGCGTCGATGCGCGCCTGAATGATCGGAATCAGCTCCTGCAGATAGATCCACGCCTGGAGGCGCTGTCCGCGCTCGGTCATATGAATCGCGTCGCCGAACAGATCGGGATCGCGCGGGTATGTTTCGTCCATCGGCAGGTACGTGAGCCCGTAGGCGTTCACGAACGCACGGAACACGCGGTTCTGAAAGTCGGCCATGCGCCGCATGTGTGCGTACGTTGCTGGAAAGTACGTCTCGTTCAAATATCGAAATAGCACGAGATGTTTCGACAGATCGAGTCGCATGCCCGGGTACACCATCCACACGAATGACGCGATCCCGAGGTCGGTCCCGTTTGCCGCGGCGGCGGCCTGGATCAGCTTGAGGTTGTCGACGATTACTTGCTGATCCATCGGCAGCCGCGGCTTGGAGATGTCAGGCGAGCTCTCGGAGATCCCGTCGATCCACTTGAAGGGGTAGTTCGGCTTCCTCGGCTCGTACCCTCCGATGCCGCGGAGCTTCAGCCCGAGGTCATAGACGCGCACGGCAATCGCCGAAAATTCCTCCGCCTTCCCTCGGGACGAGAACGTCGCTTTCGGCGCGAGCGGCAGCGCTTCGGGAAGGCGCATGGCTTTACCGGGCGCGAAGTCGTTCGCGCCTTCGTAATAGACGATGAGATCCGGGTCGACCGACAGGACTTCCTGCCGGACGACCTCTCGGATCGACCAGGAGTCAATCCCCGTCCGCGCGGCGTTGATCACTTCGAACCGGTATGGCAGCTTCCGCGCGGACGCCCATTCATTCAGCCACAGTCCGACGAGTTCGATGTGCGAGAACGGCTGATAGTACGGATCGATCGTCGTCGAAGAGCCGACAAACGCAATGCGGATTGTCGCCGGCGGACGCGCAACCGTGAGGTCGGGGCCGCGCCAGCCGAACGAGTTCACCACGAACCATCCGGGCGGGCTCACGTGCGGCATGTGGCGATAACTCGGATACGGCTGATCCTCGGGCGAGTCGAACACCAGGAATGCGTTCTGGTCGCCGAACGCACTGTGGCCATGATCCGGAGATTCGCAGGCGCGCATCCGCACGAACGCCGAATTCCATATGCGGAAGGCGAAGTACGGATTCTGATTGTTCGCGTTGAATCTCGCCTCGTCGTCGGGCGACATCCGAATACGGGGAATCTCGGGCGGGTTCTGTTCGTACCACGAGGCGTCGACGCCGGCCGCGAGCGGAATACCGTCGAGGTACTGCCGGTCCGGCGTCGTCGTCGGCGGTGTGTAACGCACGCGCTCCAGACGGACGCTGAATACCC
>DATNBT010000543.1:0-4487 GCA_035571855.1 Vicinamibacterales bacterium | reverse complement strand
GGCGCCGCCGGAGAAAGAGGTCGAGTGGAGTGACGCCGGAATCGAGGGCGCGTTCCGTTTCCTGCTCCGCGTATGGAGAATCGCGGATCACTGGTCGGGCAGGATCGGCGGGACGGGCGGGATGGGCGGGATGGGAGAGCTCACAGAGCTCTGTGTTCTCCCCTTCCCGCCTTTCCTGCCTATCCCGCCTTTCCTGCCCTCCCCGCCTATCCCGCCCGTCTTAGAAGTCGAACGTGAAGTTCAAGCGCACGAAGCGCGGCGTCACGACCGACGTCGGCGACATGAACGTGGGGCTGACCGCGCCGCCGAACGTTCCGTAGGACGCGTCGTACACCGTGCCGTAGTTCGAGTTCAGCAGGTTCTGAACGTCGACACCCACATCGAGCCGGCGGTTGTTGAAGCGGAAGATCTTCGCAAACCGCATGTCGATCTGGTTGCGCCGGTTGCCGGCATACGCGCGATTCGATCCGCCCTGGCCCGCGTTCGACGTGCCGGCGGTCGCGAAGTCGACGAGGCTCACCGTGGTGAAGCCCGTCGCTGTCGCACCCGACGGCAGATGGCCGAGTTGCGCCGCGATGACCGAGTTCGGCACGAGGATCGTGGCGTTGAGCTCCAGCGCCGGCTGCGACCGCATCGTCGCGCTGACGAGGACGTCGACCTTCGGCACCGTCCACGACGCGCTGCCGCGCAGCGTCGTTTCCATCGGATCGACCGAACGGCAGTTGCGCGGATCGGGGTTGTCGAGCGGCGCACCTGGAGCAGCACCGCCGACGCCGTTGCCGATGAGCGCGGTGAGGGCGCAGGTGTCGTTCACCTGCCGGCCCGTCGTCGTGCCGGCCTGCACGTACAGGTTGCCGCGCAGACGCGCGTTGACGTCGACGTCGACGCCCTGCCAGTAGCGGGTGCGTTCCGCGCCGTAGTAGCTGTCGAGGTGCGTCTCGGTGAACGAGCCCTTGGCGCCGCCCGCGGGCGACAGCGTGTAGACGGTGATCGGGTAACCGCCGCCGTTCGGCAGACGCGAGTCCGCCGGCGCGACGATCGTCGACTTCTCGTAGTCAGCCGGCGTGGTGTTGATGTTGTCGACCGAGGTGTAGTTCGACCACCACCGGCGGTTGTAGCCGACGGTCGCCGAGACGCGCGGCACGATCTGCTGCGCCAGCTGGATACCGAACTGCGAGTCCGCCTGGCGGACGCCCCAGCCGCTGAGGATGTCCTGGCCGATCGTGCCGGTGATGTTCGGCTTGCCGAAGTTCGCGTTCGCTCCGCTCGTCGCGCCGCAGGTATCTCCGCCGGCCGTCTGCGCCGCCGGGTTGAGGATGTTGCAGTCGACGACGAAGTTCTTGTTGGTGTCGGTCCAGTTCCTGGTCAGGGTCCGCTGAATGAGGTTCGCGGGATTGTTCAGCGGATAGTTCTGGTCGTTCGTCGCCGGCGAGACGTACCGCCCGTAGTTGAACTTGATGGCCGTCTTGCCGTTGCCGGACACGTCATACGACACGCCGACGCGCGGCGAGAGGTCCTTGTACGAGCTGACGCCCTGCGTCGTGGCGAACGTAATCGGCGCCGCGTTGTACGGCGACGTCGTGGTGGTGCCGTTCAGATCGGAGGGGCTGAAGCTCCACGCGCGATCGAACCGCAGCGCGCCCTGCACCGTCAGGCGGTTGTGCGTCCACGTGTCCTGCGCGTAGAACGCCGCGGCCTCGGTGATGTCGTCGGTCCTCCAGTCCTGGAGGTTGACGGTGAACGAGGTCGGCACGCGGTTCGTGAACGTGTACTGCATCAGGCTGTCGTCGCGCACGTAGTGATAGCGCGAGATCAGATAGTTGCCCTGATAGCCGGCCTTGAAGCTGTGCGCGCCGGTCACGTAGGACATCGACGCCCGCCAGTTGTTCGGGTTGCCGAAGCCGTCGATGTAGCCGGGCAGGCCGCGATAGACGAAGTTCGTGCGATGGCCGTCGATCGCCAGCGTCTCGGTCACCGGGATGAGGTTGAAGATGCCGTCGGGCGGCAGCGCGCCGGGACCGCCGTTGTGGTTGTACGAGAAGCGCGAATAGCCGGCCTCGAGGAGGAACTTCGACGTCACCGGCGAGGTCCACGTCGCCTGCGTCACGTTGTACGGCAGGTCGAAGTAGTTCGTGTTCGCTTCCGCCGACGCCGTCACGTTGCTGACGCCAATCCAGCTGGCTTCACGCTGGCGGCAGCCGCCCGTCGTCTGGGTAAACAGCGTGGTACCTTCGCACCGCGCCTGATGCTCCTGCGAGACGTAGACGCGGTTCTTGTCGTTGATCTGGTACGTGACGCGCGCATCCCAGATGTTGCGTCCCTGGACGTTGCGTCCCTGGACCGACGGATCGGCGACGTACGTCCAGGCGTTCGCATTGCCGGCGTTCTGGTTGACGACGGTGCCTTCGAGCGCCTGCGACGTCGTGTACTTGCGGAACGCGCCGTAGAACCACAGCTTGTCGCGCTTGATCGGGCCGCCGTACGACACGCTGCCGTCCCACGAGCTCAGGATCTGCGGGGGCGCGCCGACGCTCTGCGCGAGGGCCGGGTCGCTGCTGACGTTGTCGCCGTTCGACCACTTGCCCGCTTCGTTCAGGAACGCCTGGCCCTTGAACATGTTGCCGCCCGTGCGGGGGACGATGTTCATGGCCGGGCCGCCGATTTCCGATTCGCCGAGGCCGCCGGACACGAGCACGGACACTTCGTCGACGTTCGTCGTGTCGTAGGTCAGCGACGAGACACCGCCGCCGTTGAACGCCGCGGCGACCGTCATGCCGTTGATCATCATGCGGCCTTCGTTGATGTTCCCGCCGTGCGCGGCGAAGAACGTCATCGTCGGCGTCGCCGCGAGGCCGTTGTTGTCGACCGTCAGTCCGGGCGTCACGTTCAGCAGCGAGCCGTACGCGCGCGTCACGGGCAGCGACGAGATGATGTCGCTGGAGATCACGTTCTCACGCCGGGTATTCTGCACGTCCACGACCGGCGTCTCGCCGGTCACGGTGATGCTCTCCTGCACCTGGCCGACTTTCATTTCGAGCGGGATGGTGAGCGTCTGCGAACCGACGAGCACGATGTCCGCGCGCTCGACCGTCGAGAAGCCGGTCAACGTCGCTTTCAACGTATAGGTGCCCGGGCGGAGGTCGACGATGCGGTACAGGCCGTTCTCATCGGTCACCACGCTCTTGACCTTTTCAATGAGCGCGGGGCTGGAGGCTTCCACCGTCACACCGGGCAGCACGGCACCGGAGGTGTCCTTCACGGTGCCGGACAGCGATGCCTGCGCGAAGGCGGCGCTGGGCAGGAAAATCATCAACACGAGGCCGTACAAAAGACGCGACGCACGGCGAACAGAACTGCTCACATCTACCTCCTTGCGTGGAACGGCCCGAAGCCGGCACGCGGACGGCATGATGTGTCCTTGTAAAGGCAGTGTCAAGGACTTATCAATGAGTGAATTACCCTAGGAGAAGAACACGCGGGTGCCTACCTCATCAGTACACGTCCGTCGCGCACTGGCCGTCATCACGCTGGCCGCCGCCGCTGCCTGCGGGCGGACGGCCGAACCCACCGACCACGTCGCGGCCGGGCCGGTCACCTTCAACCACGACGTCGCGCCCGTCCTCTACGCCAACTGCGCGAGCTGCCATCGCCCCATCGACGACGCCGCGCCGAAGCGGGCGACCCCGGACGCTCAGGATGATCCGATCTGCGTGGCCGGCGCGCCGTTCAGCGTCCTCGACTACGACTCGGTTCGCCGCCACGCGCGTGCCATCGAGTCGGCGGTCCAGCGCGGGGCGATGCCGCCGTGGCTGCCCGAAGCGGGACACGGACAGTTCGCCGGCGAACGGCGTCTCACGAGCGACCAGATCGCGGTCATCGCGAAATGGGTCGACGCGGGCGCGCCCGAGGGGAATCCGGCGGAGAAACCGACGCCGCCGGCGGCCGCGGGCGGATGGCAACTCGGGCAGCCCGATCTCGTGCTCACACTCACCGAGCCGTACGTGCTGCGGCCGGGAAGCCGCGACGTCTTCCGCAACTTCGTCGTGCCGGTGCCGATCACGACGACGCGGTACGTACGCGCCGTCGAGTTCCGCGCCGACCGTCCGCAGGTCCTGCACCACGCGGATCTCGCGATCGATCTCGGCCGGGTGTCGCGCGCGCTCGATCGCGCCGACCCCGGTCCCGGATTCGCGACGATGGACGGCGACCAGGTGCAGAACGTGTACGGCTGGTCGCCCGGCAAGGTGCCGACGATGGAGCCGGCTGACAACGCGTGGACGCTCGACCCCGGCACCGATCTCGTGCTGCAGCTCCACATGATCGCGGGCGCGACGAGCGAGACGGTGCAGCCGGAGATCGGACTGTTCTTCTCCGACACCCCGCCGGCGCACACGCCGCTTGGCATCAAGCTCGAGTCGCAGACGATCGACATCCCCGCCGGCGCCGCGGACTACGTCGTCGAGGACAGCTACGTGCTGCCGGTCGAC
>DATNBT010000542.1:0-2601 GCA_035571855.1 Vicinamibacterales bacterium | reverse complement strand
GCCCGAGGTCGGCCCGGTCGTGTACGTGCGCCTGCGCTTCATATCGCACACCGGGACTGAGCGTCAGGTTGCGGCGCACGCGGAAATCGTCCTGCACGTAGAGGCCCGCGTCGAAGGTGCCGTACGAGATGTCAGGATTCCCGACGCGCCGAGTGAAGTTGCCCGGCTGCCCCGCCTGGTACGCCGCGAGGCTGTTGAACGTGTACGTGCCGAGGTAGTTCGAGTCCAGCGTCGACGTCCACGCGCCGCCGTTGAGGAGCATGCCGGCCCGCAGCGAGTGACGGCCGCGCACGTAATCGAGATCGGACGCCAGCGTGAAGAAGCTCGACGTCCGCTCGCCGGACACCTGCGCGCCGCCGGAGGTGAAGGCGTCGAGGACCTGGATCGTCGGTGCTTCGATCGCGGAGGTCTGATCGTTGCGGATGCGCGTGAGGTTGAGGCGCGTGTTGATGAACATGCGGCGCTTCAGCGGGCCCGAGTGCTGGATACGGAGATTCGCCGTGTTGTTCGTCGTGTCGTACGCGCGCTCCGGCAGGTCGTACGCGCCGACGCCGAGGTTGTTCGTGCCGATCCGGTTGTCGTTGACGCTGACGCGCAGCGTCTGGTCCTTCGTCAGCGCGTAATCGAGGTTGCCCGACACGTTGAAGTTGTTGCGCGGGACGCGGAGCGAGAGCGCCTGCGCGAGCGGCCCCGCCGGCGTCACGACGTTCAGGTTCGGCGACGTGTACGACCCCATGTCCTGCAGCACGAGCGAGAACGACGTCTTGTCCCGCGCCAGCGTGCCGCCGATGGCGAACGTGCCCGCCTGAAAGAGCTCGGCGCCCTTGACGGGCGTGAACGGCGTGTTGCCCGTGAACGCGCCGGGCTGGAGGTTGTAGTTCATCTGGCCGCGCAGCGGGCCGACGCCCGGCTGCGTGATGATGTCGATGAAGAAGCCGCCGGCGTTGTGGTTCTCGGCGGCGAAGGCGTCGCGCGTGATGTGGATCGACTTGATCTGCGCTTTCGGCGGCAGCGGCGCGCCTTCGAAGCTGTCGACGCGGATGATCCCGGGGCCGCCGGCCATGTCCTGCAGCTGCTGCCGGAGGATCGCGGGATCGTCCGAGAGCGCGTCGATCTGCTCGCGCGTCAGCGCCGATCCGAACGTCGTCGTCCGATCGACGGCGACTTCCTGCTTGTCGCGCGCGACGGTGATTTCGTCGGCCAGCTTCTTCAGCGCGAGCGCGATCGTCTGCTTGTTCTCGCCGGCGCGGACGCGCACGTCGGGGTTGATGCGCGGGTCGAAGCCGTCGAACTCGGCTTTGAGCGCATAACGTCCGGGCGCCAGGCCCTCGAAGGTCGCCACGCCCTGAGTGGTGGCGGCCACCGGCGTGAGGCTGGTGCCTTTCGTGGCGTCTTCGATCCCGAGCAGCGTAACCGTCGCACCGGGCAGGACGCCGCCGGTCTGGTCGACGACCGTGACCTGCAGGCGAGCGGCCGGTGTCTGCGCCGATACAGCGGCGCTCAAGACGAGCACGAGAAAGACTGGGACGAGTCGCACGCCCTCTTAGACGGAAAAGACAGGCCGGACGTTATCATGCGGGCACATGAAATTTCCGTCAGGCAGATCCTGAATGCCGGCGCATCTGGAGCGCCGGCTGGGGTTCGGCGGCGCGACCGCCGTCAACATCCTCGCGATGATCGGCGTCGGCCCCTTCGTCACGATCCCGCTGCTCCTCAAGACAATGGGCGGGCCGCAGGCGATGCTGGGCTGGTTCATCGGCGCGATCGTCGCGTTCGCGGACGGGCTGGTGTGGGCGGAACTCGGCGCCGCGATGCCGCGATCCGGGGGCGGCTATCAGTACCTCCTCGAGGCCTATGGATCCCACGGTATCGGCCGGCTTCTGAGCTTCCTTTTTCTCTGGCAGACGGTCGCCGGGATGCCCCTCGTGCTCGCGTCTGGCGCGACGGGCTTCGCGCACTACGCGAGCTTCTTCGCGCCGGGCATGACCGCGCTGCAGTCGAAAGTGCTGGCGATGGGCGGCTGCGCGCTGGCGACCGCGCTGATCTACCGGCGCATCGACGCGATCGGCAGATGGAGCATCGCGCTCGGCGTCCTGACGCTGGGCGCCGGCGCGTGGATTGTGGCGGGCGGCGTGGCGCACGGGTCGATCGGGTCGGTGGCGTTTCCCGCGGACGCGTGGCGGCTCTCGCGCGGATTCTGGATGGGCCTCGGCGGCGCGACGCTCTACGCCGCGTACGACTACATGGGCTACAACACGATCTCCGGCGTCGGCGGAGAAGTCGTCCGGCCCGAGCGGACGATCCCGCGGTCGATCCTCACGGCCATCGTGATCGTCTGCGCGCTGTACTTCTCGATGAACCTGTCGATCATCAGCATCGTGCCGTTCGCCGACGCGGTGAAGTCGCCGTTCATCGCCTCGGATTTCATCGCGCGCGTGAACGGCGCGCGCGCCGCCTCGTTCATGACGCTGCTGATTCTCGTCATCGCGCTGTCGAGCCTGTACGCCAACATGCTGACGTTCTCGCGCGTGCCGTTCGCGGCGGCGTCCGACGGGCGGTTCTTCCGCGCGTTCGCGCGGCTCCATCCGCGTGAAGGCTTTC
>DATNBT010000541.1:0-5087 GCA_035571855.1 Vicinamibacterales bacterium | reverse complement strand
CACTTCCTGAACCGCGTGTGCACGCACATCGCCGACATCGACTACGAGACGATCATCACCTACACCGGCGGGTACGACGACATGGTGATGGCGAAGACGCAGATTCGCGCGAAGATCGAGTCCGAGAACGAACAGCGCGAGAAGAAGATCGCGCAGCTCAACGACTTCATCGCGCGCTTCGGCGCGGGCACGCGCGCCAGCCAGACGACGTCACGCCGCAAGGAAGTCGAGCGGCTGCAGACGACCGAGCTGGCGCGATCGAACATTCAGCGGCCGTACATCAGGTTCACGATGAACCGGCCGTCTGGCAAAGTGCCGCTGGAGTTCGAGGGGCTCTCGAAGTCGTTCGGCCGGCACGTCGTCATCCCGGGGTTCAGCGCCGTAATCAACCGCGGCGACAAGATCGTGCTCGTCGGCCGCAACGGCGCGGGCAAGACGACGATGCTGAAGGCGCTGCTCGCGGACGCGCCCGGCCTTCCCGCGTCACCGGCGGATCGCGACGCGGGCAAACTGCGCTGGGGACATGAAGCCGCGGTCGGTTATTTCCCGCAGGACCACACCGGCGCGATCGAGAAGAACATGACCGCCGTCGAGTGGCTGCACCAGTTCGACCCAGACGCGTCGAAGCAGGACATCCACGGCCTCCTCGGACAGATGCTCTTCAGCGGCGAAGACGGATTCAAGCCGACCGAGGCGCTTTCGGGCGGCGAAACGGCGCGGATGCTCTTCTGCCGCCTGATGCTGCAGAAGCCGAACATCCTCGTGCTCGACGAGCCGACGAACCACCTCGATCTGGAGTCGATCAACGCGCTGAACGTCGCGCTGCAGAAGTACGAGGGCACCGTCTTCCTCGTCACGCACGACGAAGACCTGCTCGACGAAGTCGGCACGCGCGTCTGGCAGTTCGACCAGGGCGGCATCACCGACTTCAAGGGCACCTACGAGGAGTTCACTTCCGATCCCGGCGCACCTGGATCCGCTTCCCGCGAATTGTCGTCGCCTTCAACGCGGCGATGATGTCGTCCGCGCGATGCTCCGGCACCTCGACCAGCGAGAACTTGTCGGCGATCTGAATCGCGCCGACCGACCGTGAAGTCACCCCTGCCTCGCCCGTGATGGCGCCGACCAGGTCGCCCGGCCTGATGCCGGCCTGACGCCCGGCGCCGACGAACAGCTTCGTCATCGGCCCCTCCTCGCCGATGGATCCGCCTGTCCCGGCTTGTCCGCCCCTGCCGCGTTTTCCGGCCCCGGGTCGTTTGTCCTCGTGTTTTCCCTTCGGCGCGATTGCCACCGCAGGAATCTCGCTGTCGTCGTCCGCGCCTGCCGTCGCCGCATGCAGCATGTCGACGGCCGCCAGGGCGATGTCGACGATGTCGAACTCCGTCGAGAGCGCCTCGACCACGACGCGCGCCTGATCGTGTCCGCCGGCGACGAGGCGTTCGCGCAGCGAGGCCCGCGTGAGGTCGAGCCGGCGCGCCCGGAGGTCGGCGACGGTCGGCACCATCGCGATCTCGATCTTCGCGCGCAGCTGCGTCTCGATCGCGCGCAGCAGCCGGTGCTCCCGCGGCTCCGCCAGCGTGATGGCCGTGCCGCCGCGACCCGCGCGGCCCGTACGGCCGATGCGGTGCAGATAGGCTTCGGGCGACGCGGGAACGTCGTAGTTGACGACGTGCGAGAGATGTTCGATGTCGAGCCCGCGCGCGGCGACGTCGGTGGCAATCACGACGTCGACCTTCTTCGATCGCAGCAGGCCCATCACCCGGTCGCGCTGCCGCTGCTCCATGCCGCCGTGCAGCGCTTCGCTTCGATGGCCGTGCGCGTTGAACGTCTCGACGAGCGACTCGACTTCCATGCGCGTCCGGCAGAAGACGAGCGTCGCCGCGGGGTCCTCCATGTCGAGGACGCGCGCGAGCGTGGACGGTTTGTGCGCGCGGGCGACGACGTACGCCACCTGGCGCACGCGCGGCACCTTGCCGGCCGCCGTCTTCTCGCGCGCGATCGTCACGCGCGCGGGGTTCTTCAGGTGCCGGCCGGCAATCGCGAGAATCCGCGCGGGCATCGTCGCCGAGAAGAGCGCGGTCTGGCGTGAGGCCGGCGTCGCCTGGAGGATGGCGTCGAGATCGTCGGCGAAGCCCATGTCCAGCATCTCATCGGCTTCGTCGAGCACCAGGACGCGCAACGCGTCGAGCTGCAGCGTCCCGCGGCGCATGTGATCCAGCGCCCGCCCGGGCGTGGCCACCACCACCTGCGCGCCGCGCTGCAGGCCGCTGATCTGCGCGTGCATCGGGGCGCCGCCGTACAGCGGCAGCACGCTCACCCCGTTGCCCTTGCCGTACTTGTGGATGGCCTCGGCCACCTGCATCGCCAGCTCGCGCGTCGGCACGAGGACGAGGCCGGAGGTGTGGCGCGCCGGCGGCGCGGCGTCCATGACGCGCTGCAGCATCGGCAGCGCGAACGCGGCGGTCTTACCCGTGCCGGTTTCCGCCTGGCCCAGCAGATCGCGGCCGGCCAGCAGCAGCGGGATCGCTTCGAGCTGAATCGGCGTCGGCTCTTCGTAGCCGAGTGCGGACACGATATCGGCGAGCTGAGGAGAGAGTCCGAGCGCGGAGAAGCTTTTCATGGGGTGGCCTTGCCCGGTGCGCCGAGCAGCAATCGGTTCTTCGGTGTGATGTCGCGCGGGATTTCCAACGTCCACACACGATACCCCTTTGCGCGCAGCCGCGTCGCGCGCATCACGTCGACCGCGAGCGCGCCGTCGAGCCAGCCGTCGAGATCGCCGGCGTCGCAGACGTCGAGGTCGTGACAGCACGGCAGCACCGCGACGCGCGCACGCGCCGACAGCGCGCGATCGATCACGACGTCCGTCAACGTCCCGCACGCGTGGCTGGAGACGACGACATCGCCGGAGGCGATGGCCACCGACTCCATCGACTGATGCGCGAACTGGACGCGGCCCGCGAGCCGGGGCCAGACCGCGACGAGCGCGGCGTGAACCTTCGCCGTCGACGGCGGCAGCTCCTTGTCGACGACGACCGCTGACGGCGACGTGTCGTCGAGCAGCAGCATGGCCTGCGCGAGGAGACCGTGGCCGGCGCCGAGATCCACGACCCGTCCGCCGCGAAAGAGCCGCCGCGCCCGCTTCGCCACGGCCCAGGCTTCGAACAGTTCCTTGCGCGGCAGACATCCGGCGTCGCAGACGGCCCGCGCCATGCGATCGAACAGCGTGGTCCCCGGAAAACGGCCGAGATCGTGACGGGTCAGCCGTGCGCGGGATGCGGGATCGAATCGGGTCGCCACGTTTTCAGGAACTAGTATCATGGACGTCGCGTCGGACCACGCCATGAAGAACGGAACCGTCTGCGAAATCGACCCGGACCGCGCCGAGCGCCGCGGCATCGCGTGGGTGATCGGCTCGTTCGTCTTCTGTCCGTGTCATCTGCCGATCACGCTGGCGATTGTCGGCGCGGTGCTGTCCGGCACGGCGCTGGGCGCGTTGTACCGCGGACATCTCGTCCTCGCCGGCATCATCATCTCCGTCGTCTGGCTCGCCGGCACGCTGCATGGTTTCAATCTCATGCGTCGCGCGCGCATCGATGCCTACACGCACAACCATTCCCACATCACACTAAAATAGCCGTCTCGCGGACCTGAAGGTCTGCGTCCACAGCTGCGATCGAGGAAATCAATGAGTGGAGTACGTCTGCTGGTTGGCACGCGCAAAGGCGCGTTCGTGATGACGTCCGACGGCAAGCGTGAGAACTGGGCGATCGACGGCCCGTTCTTCGGCGGCTGGCAGTTCTACCACATCAAAGGATCGCCGGTTGATCCCAATCGCCTCTACGCGTCGCAGAGCAACGACTGGTTCGGCCAGACGATGCAGCGGAGCAACGACGGCGGGAAGACGTGGGAGACCGTCGGCAACAGGTTCACGTACGACGGCGTGCCCGGCACGCACATGTGGTACGACGGCACGCCGCACCCGTGGGAGTTCAAGCGCGTGTGGCACCTCGAGCCGTCGCTGACCGATCCCGACACGGTGTACGCCGGCGTCGAGGACGCCGCGATCTTCAAAACCACCGACGGCGGGCAGAACTGGGCCGAGCTCTCGGGCCTGCGCACGCACAGCACCGGATCGAAGTGGAATCCCGGCGCCGGCGGCATGTGCCTGCATACGATCCTGATCGATCCGAAGAATCACGATCGGCTGTTCGTCGCCATCTCCGCCGCCGGCGCCTTCAGAACAGACGACGGCGGAAAAACGTGGAAGACGATCACGAAGGGGCTCTACTCGAAGTACATGCCGGACCCGACGGCGGAAGTCGGCCACTGCGTGCATCGCATCGCATTTCATCCGGGCAAGCCGTCGACGCTGTTCATGCAGAAGCACTGGGACGTGATGCGCAGCGACAACGCCGGCGACGAGTGGACGAAGATCAGCGGGAATCTTCCGACCGACTTCGGCTTCGTCATCGACGTCCATGCGCACGAGCCCGAGACGGTGTTCATCGTCCCGATCAAGAGCGACGCCGAACACTATCCGCTCGACGGCAGGCTGCAGGTCTTCCGCAGCCGCAAGGGCGGCAACGAGTGGGAAGCGCTGACGAAAGGCCTGCCGCAGAAGGACTGCTACGTGAACGTCCTGCGCGAAGCGATGGACGTCGACTCGCTCGACAACTGCGGCGTGTACTTCGGCACGACCGGCGGACAGGTGTACTGCTCGGCCGATGCCGGCGATTCGTGGACAGCGATCGTCCACGATCTCCCGCCCGTGATCTCCGTCGAGGTGCAGACGCTGTAGACGATGTCTTCCGGAATCCCAGGTGTAGCCGCGGACTTTCAGGTCCGCCGAGTGCGGGTCGAGCTGCCCTTCCATCTGCGGAAGCTGGCGAGCCTGGACAACGAAGTCTCGATCGACGTCACAGGGCCCGTGACGCCGCACGCGATCATCGACGCGATCGAAGCCCGCTATCCGATGCTGCGCGGGACAATCCGCGACTACGCGACCAACCAGCGCAAGCCATTCCTCCGCTTTTTCGCGTGCGAGGAAGATCTCTCGTTCGCGCCGCTCGACGCGCCGCTGCCGGACG
>DATNBT010000540.1:0-6169 GCA_035571855.1 Vicinamibacterales bacterium | reverse complement strand
GCCCCCGACGTCGCGAACGCCGTCGAGCCGTAGTCGTTCGTCGAGAACTGCGGTGACGCCAGCGTCGCCGGCAGGACGGTGTTGCCGTCGAAGATGAACCCGCCGATGCGGACGAGAATCGGCGTGATGTCCGCCTCAATCGTCACGGAACAATCGGCTCCCGCGCACGTGTCCGGATTCGCGCCGGCCATGTTGTAGCCGTACGTGACGCCGTTGTGCGGATCGGTCGTCGATCCCCACCAGTGCGGAATCGTCCGCGTCGTCGGCAGCACGGTCGCGCCGCCGGCTGTCGCCGTTCGGGGACTGAGCGCCGCATCGTCCACGACTTGCGGTTCGATCTGGCCCGACGCGGCGAAGAGCGTGGCCGTCGCAATGAAAATCGGAATAGCGAGAGCTGCAAGCGATCGTTTGAACATGGGTCCCTCCAGACGGCGCGAATCTTACGCTCGCTCCGCTGTCGAGGGACGAATGCCAGAAAATATGGTGTGAAACTGCTGAGCGCAGGTGCGGAAGGCCGGGGCCAGGCAACGCGTGCTGCCTGGCCCCTAACTGCTAATCCCTAATCCCTAATCCCCAGTCCCTAGAAGTCCACCGACGCGCCGATCTTGATGACCCGTGCCGCGAGCACGGAGGTCGGCGTCAGCCACGTCGTCGCCGTCGGGCTGTACGTGTTGTTGTAGCTCAGCACCGGATTCGCGTTGAGCGCGTTATAGAGATCGATCGACACCTTCGTCCGCGTGCCGCGATAGCGCAGGATCTTCGAGAAGCGCAGATCCAGCTCGTTGACGCGGTCGCCGTAGAGGGTTCCCGGCGTCACGAGGTTCACCGTGACGTTCGCGACGCCGCCCGACGGGGCGCGGCCGAGCGACTGCGCGATGATCGCCGCCGGGACGTTGTAGTTGGCGGCCAGCTGCGCGCCCGGCTTGCTCTGGAACGTCGCGGACACCTCGACGTCCACCTTCGGCACCGAGTAGGACGTCAGGCCCCGGAACTGCGTGAGGAAGCCCGACGTGAGGTGGCAATACATGCCCGGCGCCATGCCCGACTGGCCGGCTCCGAGAGCCGAGAAGCCCGGGACCGACACGCCGACGGCCAGCGGCACCGACGGCGAGAGCGCGTCGGGCAACTGGTTCGACACGCTGCACAGATCCTGAACGGTCTGTCCTGTGCTCGTGCCGCCCTGGAACGTCAGGCCTTTGCTGGCGCGCATGGAGATGGTCAGGTCGACGCCGCTCCAGTAGCTGTTCTGGTCGCCGTAGTTGTCGGCGGCCTGAATCTGGTAGTTCGACGCGCTGAACTTCGCCGGAACCTTATCGTGCAGGCCGCTGATGGTGTAGCCGCCGCCGCCCGGCAGCCGCGGGTCGCTCGGTGCCGTGATGCTGTAGGTGTTCCAGTCGGTCGCCGGGTCCAGCGCCAGGTTGCGGCTCACGTAGTAGCCGTAGAACCAGCGCTTGTTCCACTGCACTTCCGCCGAGATGCGCGACGTGACCTGCTGCTGAACCGCGATCCCGATCTGATAGTCCCACGGACGCAGGCCGTGCAGGATCTGGTCGCTGTACGTGAACGCCTGGTTCAGCGTCCCGAAGTTGGCGTCCGACAGCGCGCCGCACTTGTCGCCGCCCGCGGCCGTCTGATCCGACGCGACCGGGGTCGTCAGGTTGCAGTCGACGATGAGGTTCTTGTTCGCGTCGGTCCAGCTGCGCGTCGCGGTGGTGCTGATGCCCGAGGTCGGCGCGGCGCCGGTGTAGATGCCGGCGTTCTGCGCGGGCTGGACGTACTTCCCGAAGTTGACCTTCAGCGAGGTCTTGCCCGAGCCGAACACGTCGTACGCGAGGCCCGCGCGCGGCATGATGTCGAGGAAGTTCGCGCCGTCCTTGTAGGGAATGTCGGCGTACGGGATGAAGCGCGTGCCGCCGATCGACTCCGGCGGGTAGTAGCTCCATGCATGCTCGGCGCGCACTGCGCCCTGCAGCGTGAGGCGGCCGTGCGTCCACGAGTCCTGCGCGAAGAACGCGTCGTAGCGCGTGCGCCACTGGCTCTTGAACAGGCCGGAGAGCTCCCAGAACAGGTTCGGCGTGCCGTTGTTGAACTGATACACGAGGCCCGACGAATTCGAGTAGTTGCTGTCCTGGTTGTCGTAGTCGTAGAGGCCGTTGTAGCCGAACTTCACGTTGTGCGCGCCGGTGACGTAGCTGACGTTCGCGTGCCACGTGTTCGCCGAGATCCACCCGGTCGACGTCGCGAAGCCGGGGCCGCAGAGCGTGCTGATCGCGCGGTAGCAGAGACCGGGAATCGCGCCGGCCTGTTCGCGGACCTGGATGAAGTCCTGCGTCGGATTGCCTGGCTGCGGCGGGCCGCCCCAGCGATTGTTGTAGGCGCTGTAGCCGAACTCGAACAGTGTCTTGCTGTTCAGCGTGCTCGTATACGTCGCCTGCCAGATCCGGTTCGGCGCCGTGCCGTACACGCCGGCTTCCGGCGAGATCGTCGACGAGCCGCCTTCGATCCAGCCGGACGGGTTCTGCCGGCACGCCTTGGCGGTCGTGCCGATCCACGCGGATCCGCTGCAGCCCTTCTGCTCGTCCCAGAACAGGTTGATCTTGTTCTTCTGATTCAACTGGTAGGTGAGGCGCAGGCCGTTGCTGAGCGTCGAGCCGTCATTGCGCGCCTGCAGCGTCGGGTCGGCCGCGTAGCTCCAGGAATTCGGATTGCCGGCGTTGACGTTGGCGAACATGCCGGTCACGGCCGTGCCGCTGCCGTAGCTGCGCACCAGGTAGAAGAACCAGAGCTTGTCTTTCTTGATGGGCCCGCCGAGTGCGCCGTCGACGTCCCACAGATTGAGCAGCGTGCTCGGTTTGCTGAGCACCGCGCGCTGGGAGTCGCTCAGGTTGTCGCTCTGGAGGCCGGAGCCGGACGCCTGGAACGACGCCGATCCCCTGAACTCGTTGCCGCCGGTTTTCGGCACGATGTTCATCAGCGGACCGCCGGTTTCGGCTTCGCCGAGGCCGCCCGACGTCCTGAACGTCACTTCCTGCACGTTCGCCGTGTCGACCGAATAGCCCGACACGCCGCCGCCGCCGCGCGAGGCGCCGACGTTCATGCCGTCCACCTGCAGCCGTCCTTCCGTCGTCGGACCGCCGTGGATGCCGAAGAGCACCATGCCGGGCGTCAGCTGCACCGTGTTGGGATCGCCGGTGACGCCGGGCACGAGCAGCATGATCCCGTTCCAGCTTTTCGCCGCCGGTGTGTTCGCCACGAGCTCACCGCTCAGGATCTGCTGGCGAGCCGCGTTCTGCACGTCGACGACAGGCGTCTCGCCGGTGACGGTGATCGTCTCTTCGAGCGAGCCGACTTTGAGGTCCGCGTTGATCTGCACCGTGCCGCCGCCCGCGAGCTCGACGCCTTCACGCTTGACGGTGTTGAAACCCGTGAGCGAGAACGTCACGCTGTACGTGCCGACGCGAAGGTCGACGATCTTGTATTGGCCCGTCGAGTCCGTGGTGACGGAGCGAACCTTTTCAATCAACGCCGGACTCGCGGCTTCGACAGTGACGCCAGGGAGCACGGCTCCCGACGAATCTCTGACGACACCGGCCAGCGAGGGCGCGGTCTGCGCGTATCCCAGCGCGGGAAGGAGTAGAAAAACACCAATAGCTGCGAGTAGACGGGTCTTACTCATTCGACCTCCTGTACAGTGCCAAGCAACATACTCCGGTGTTGTTCAGTGTCGCCATACGGAACGCGCATAGCTGAAGAGGTTTCTTGCACTGGATCCACGCTGTTGGATGCGGCGGACCCCCGCGGCGGCCTAGTTCACCGGTTCGAGGCGCAGTACTGTACCGTCCGGTATATCCCCGCGGATCTGCTGCTCGGTAGCGACGTAGATGTACCCGTCTGGACTCTGCTGCACGTCCCGGATGCGCACGTTCAACTCCTTCAGCAGTTGATCGCGCCGCTCGGCCTGTGACGGCTGGTTGAACGACACGCGCAGCAGCATCCGTGTGGTGAGCGCGCCGACGAACAGGCTGTTCTTCCATTTGGGGAATTTGTCGCCGGTGTACCAGAGAATGCTCGACGGGCTGATCGACGGCACCCAGAACATCCGCGGGTTGTCCATGCCGGGGCGATACCACGGCTGATCGGACGCGAGCGTACCGGTGTAGTTGCGGCCCATCGAGACGAGCGGCCATCCGTAGTTGTGGCCGGGGAGCAGGACGTTCACTTCGTCGCCGCCCATCGGCCCGATCTCGGCCTGCCAGAGCTCGCCGGTCTGCGGGTTGATCGAGAGGCCGTAGCCGTTGCGATGGCCGTAGGTGAAGATCTCGGGCTTCACGCCCGCTTTGCTGACAAACGGGTTGTCGGCGGGCACGCCGCCATCATCTTTAATACGCAGCGTCTTCCCGACGTGGTTGTCGAGCGCCTGCGCTTTCATGCGGAGGCTGTTGTCCTCGACGCCGGTGCAGCAGAGGCGATCGCGATCGCCGACCATCACATACAGCGTGCTGTCGGGACCGAACATCATGTGGCCCGCGAGGTTTCCGCTCGTCTCCCACGCGTCGGCGACGAAGATCTCGGCGAGCTCGGTCAGCTTGTCGCCCTCGAGCCGTCCGCGCGAGACGGCGAGCGTGTTGCCCTTGGGTCCGAGCTTCGGGTACGAGACGTAGACCAGGTGGTTCTGCGCGAACTTCGGATGCACGGCAAGCCCGTGCAGCGAGTCTTTGGCCGTGCCGGCCGGCGTCGGCGACGTCCACACGGCGTCGGCCTTCATCACGCCGTTGCGGATGATGCGCAGCCTGCCGTCGCGTTCGGCGACGAGCACGCCGCCGTCGGGCGTGAACGCGATGCTCCACGGATGAAAGAGTCCTGCCGCGACAGTGACGACGCGGAACTTGACGCCGCCGGGGGCCTCGAGGATTTGCGGCGCCGGCGGCGTCTGTGCGAATGTCGTGACCGCGGCGAGTCCCGCAGCGAGAGCGAGGGCGTGTAGAGTGCGGTTCAACATGCGGTGGAATCTAGCACACCTGACGTTCGCGCTTTTCGTGCTTCAGCAACTGGACGCGATCTTCCTGCCGACGCCCGCCGCCGTCGTCACCGAGATGCTGCGCATGGCGCACGTCGGCCCCGGCGACGTCGTCTACGATCTCGGATCCGGCGACGGACGCATTCCGATCGCGGCGGCGAAGGCATTCGGCGCGCGCGGCGTCGGCATCGATCTCGACGGGACGCGGACGATCGAAGCGCGTGAGAACGCGAGAAGAGCCGGCGTCGACAGACGTGTGACCTTCATCACCGGGAGCCTGTACGACGCCGATCTCAGCGGCGCGACCGTCGTGACCCTCTACATGGGGCAGGCCGTGAACATGAAGATGCGGCCGAAGCTGCGGATGGAATTGAAGCCGGGCTCGCGCGTCGTCTCGCATGCCTTCGACATGGGCGACTGGATGCCGGACGAGACGCGGACCGTCGACGGCCGGCCGGTGTTCCTCTGGACGATCAGGTGAGCCGCCATGCGGCGATTGCGCTGATTGCGGCGACGTTCGCCGGCTGCGCGACCGTGCTGCCGGGCCGGGACAGGCCGGCCCCGGACATCGGCGTCGCCGACTGCGCCGCGGGCGCCGCGAACGCGCTGCTGTCGGTGGACGCGCTCCAGTGCTGGCTGCGCGCGCCGCACGGGCGCTGGCGGATCCTGTCGCACGACTCGCACTTCGACGTCCTCGTCGTCCAGGCCGAGGCGCTCGACCTTCGCGATGCGGCGTTCATCGCGAACGTCTTCGGCGCGAATCAGGGACCGACGTTCTCCGAAATCCTGATCTATGTCCGCGAACGCCTGCTGGAAGGCTCGCGCTCCGGCCCGGGCCAGCGCACCCGGCGCGTGCGCTGGACGAAGACCGCCCCGCTCGAGATTTTCGACTTCACGGCCCCCGGTTGACACCGGCGTCGCGGAGGTGTTATAGATCTCGCACGTTGGTTATAAAAATAACAGCTCTCGCCGTTGTCGCCGTCCTTGCCGCCCAGGCGCCCGTCTTCGAGGTCGTCGCGATCAAGGCCGACAACTCGGGCACGCCGAAGACCTACATTCATGCGATGCAGCCGGGAGGACGTTACACGGCGACCAACTTCACTCTTCGACAGTTGATTCTTCAGGCGTATCGGGTCCAGCCATTTCAGGTGT
>DATNBT010000539.1:0-6248 GCA_035571855.1 Vicinamibacterales bacterium | reverse complement strand
GTGAAGGAGAAGATGCTCCTCGCCGGCTTCGTCGTCCTGATGATGCTGATGGTGACGGTGATCTACAACGATCTCGCGCGGCTATCGGTCTTCCAGCACCTCAACCCCTGGAAATAAAAGCAGACCTGAAGGTCTGCTGCTACTGACGGTATTGAGCAGGAACCTACTGCTACTGGCGGGATCGAACAGAATCCCACCAGTAGCCGCAAGCCTTCAGGCCTGCGCACACACCCTCAGATCCGCCTGACTACTCGATCGTTGGCAGTCCCGCCGCGAGCGCGTCTTCACCCGCGGCCGAACCCGGTCCGCAGTGCGGATGTCCGAATCCGCCGGCGCTGACGCCGGGCATCTGGCCGGCCTGCGGCGTGATGTCGAAGATGATGTTGTCGGGATGCGCGGCGTCGCCCGACACGCCGCCGGGCACGAAGTCGAGCTTCAGCGTCGCGCGCGTCCGCCACGCGATGTTGTGATCGGCGCATGACGTGTCTCCGCTGACACCGATCCCGCCCACGAGCTTTCCGCTCGCGTTGTAGAGCCCGAGTCCGCCGCCGAAGACGTTCACGCCGCCGATGCGGCCGCCCACCATCGGATCGTTCGCCTGGCCGTAGTTCGACGGGCTGCCGCCGTACGCGACGCCGGTGTCGACGGGATTGCTCGCCTGCAGGCCGTAGAGGCTTCCGCCGGGTTGAACCGCGCTGTACAGGTTCGCCGTCGACAGCGCGAGCATCGGCAGGCTGAACGCGTTCGCGGTGTTCGCTTTCTGCGCCGAGATGACGCGGCTGCCCGGCCACTGATCGCCGCGGTTGCCGCCGGTGAACGCCACCGCGCACACGACGCCGTCGCGGTTGACGACGGTGGCCCACATGTCGAGGTTGAACCCGCCGTTGGCGGCGGCGCGCGCCGTCGCGAGCGCGTGCTGCAGCGCGGCATGCGACGGCAGATCCGCGCACGGTCCGTCGGCGCGGGCGACGCCCGCTCCGATAGCGAGAAGTGCTCCTGCCACGGCCAGACTCCGAACGAACGCTCGTTTCAACTGCATACGCTCTCCTTCCACGGAAGTAGGTTTGCCCGGGGGAGAGAGGAGTCTAGGGGGAGGAGGTAACGAACGGACGAAGTCGGGAGGGATTTGCGTGCAAGTCTCCAGTCTCCAGTCTCCAGTCTCCAGTCGACTGATGACTGGAGACTGGAGACTGGTGACCGGAGACTAATGCTGGAGACCGGGGACCGGAGACTGTCGGACTTACCAGCTGACTTCGGCGCTGATCCGGGTCATCCGTCCGGTCAGAATCGAGTTCGGCTGCAGCCACGTGCCGCCGGGCCCGGCGTACGTGTTGTTGTAGGTGAGGATCGCGCTCGAATTGAGCGCGTTGTACATGTCGACGCCGATCATCGTCTTCGTCCGCCCGAACTTCAGGATCTTCGCGGCGCGGAAGTCGAGCTGATTGATGCGGTCGCCGTACATCTGGCCCGGCGCGAGCAGGTTGACGGTCACGCTGGTGACGTTGCCAGACGGAGCGCGGCCGAGCGACTGCTGGACCGCGGCGGCGGTCACCGCGTAATTGGCCGCGAGCAGCGCGCCGGGCTTGCTCTGCATGACTCCGCTGAACTGCACGTCGATCTTCGGCACCGTGTAGGTCGCGAGACCGCGCAACTGCGTCAGCCATCCGAAGTCCGCGTGGCAGTAGGGGCTGGTCGTGCTGACCGTCGACGTCGCCAGGCCGGCGCCGATGGCGATGCTCGCCTCGGGCAGGCCCGCGTGCACGCCGCACGCATCGGCGACGGTCTTGCCCGTGCTCGTGCCGCCCTGGACCGTGAGGCCGTTGCGCATCCGCACGTTCAGCGTGACGTCGAGACCGTTGAAGTACTGATACTCGTCGCCATACGCGCGCGAGTCGGTGATCAGGTTGCTGAACTGTCCCGACTTCGACGGCGCGACGTCGTAGAGGCCGGCGATTGAGTAGCCGCCGCCGCCGGGCAGGCGCGGATCCGACGGCGCGGTGACGCTGTAGGTGCCGTAATCGGCGCCCGTGACGAGCGTGTTGTCCGTCACCGTGAAGCCGTTGTACCAGCGGCGGCTGTAGGCGACTTCGATCGACGCGCGCGACGCGATCTGCTGCTGCACCGACAGGCCGAGGTTCCAGTCCGACGCGCGCACGCCCCAGCCGTGGAGCAGCGCCGGGTCGTAGTTGTTCGTCAGCACCGGCTGGCCGAACTGCACGTTCGACATCTGCCCGCAGAAGTCGCCGCCGGTCGGGCGGAGATCCTGCGCCTGCGGGTTGAGCAGGTTGCAGTCGGGCGTGAAGTTGCCGTTCGCGTCCGTCCACGTGCGCGTGACGCCCTGCGTCTGGAACGGGCCGGTGCTCGTCGGCACGCGCAGCGTCGGGTTGGAGTTCGCGTAATTGAGCTGCACGCCGACGCCTTCGAGGTACTTCCCGATGTTTGCGCGGATCGCCGTGCGGCCGTTGCCGAACACGTCGTACGCGGCGCCGAACCGCGGCGTGATGTCGTTGTAGCTGTCGACGCCTTTCGTCTCCGGGAAGATCATCGGCACCGGCAGGAAGCGCGACGGCCCTTCCTGCTGCGCCGGGAACCAGCTGCCCGCGTGGTCGTAGCGCAGCGCCGCCTGCAGCGACAGCCGTCCGCGCGTCCACTGCTCCTGGCCGAAGAGCGCGTGCCAGCCCGCGCGCGCGTTGTTCACCCACGGCGAGATCAGCTCGGTGAGCTGGTTGGGCACGCCGTTGTCGACGCGATACGCGAGGTTCTGCGAGTTGGTGAACCACGTGCGGTCGTCCGTCATGTACGTGCCCTGGTAGCCGACCTTCAGGCTGTGCGCGCCCGTGATGTAGGACGTGCTCGCGCGCCACGCATACGCGCCCGTGTAGTTCAGCGCGTAGTCCTGCGAGCGGTACACGATGCCGGGGATGCCGCCGTTGGCCGCGCATCCGCGCGTGCACTGCTCGGCGACGCGGATCATGTCGTGCGTCGGGTTCGGATCGCGCTCGAAGTTGCCCCAGCCGTAGTACGTCGTCCCGAGGCCGGCCTCGAAGAGCAGGCGGCTCGTCGCCGGCGACGACCAGGAGAGCTGCGTCACGCGCAGCGGCTTGTACTGGCTCAGGCCGCCGGCTTCAGGCGAGATGCGCGCCGGATCGGTGATGCCGTAGGTCGTGCCTTCGCACGCGCGGCAGACGACCTGCTCGTCCCAGAAGCCGCTCAGCTTGTTGCGCGGCGTGATCTGCCACGTGATGCGGACGTCGCCGTTCTCCCACGTGCGATCGGTGTACTCCGGCTGGCTGAGATTCGGCGAGTACGTCCACTTGGTCGCGTCGCCCGCGTTGTTGTTGTAGAAGATGTTCGCGATGATCTTCGTGCTGCCCTGCGTGCGCGCGTTCGCGAAGTACCAGATCTTGTCCTTGCGCAGCGGGCCGCCGATCGATCCGTTGAGGTCGTAGACCTTGTTGGTCGGCGTCGCGGCCTGCAGACCCTGGTCGCGCAGCGCCTGCGTCAGGTTGTCCGACTCGAGCTTCTCGCCCGTGCCGCTGAAGAAAATCGACCCGCTGACCTTGTTGCCGCCGGTCTTCGGGATCAGGTTCATCACGAGGCCCGCGGTTTCCGATTCGCCGAGGCCGCCGTTGGTGACAAACGACACTTCCTGCGCGTTGCCGACGTCGGCGACGTAGGTCGGCGGCTGTCCGCCTCCCGGCGGGTTCACGATGTTCAGGCCGTCGATCGACAGCCGGCCCTCGTTGTTGCGTCCGCCGTGGATCGGAAACTGCGTCGTCACGATGCCGGTCGTGACGTCGTTGACGTTCGTCGTCACGCCGGGGACGAGGAAGACCATCGAGTTGTAGTTGCGCGTGTTCGGGATCGATCGGACGACGTCGTTGTTGAGCGTCATCTGCCGCTTGGCGCTCTGGACGTCGACGATGGGGGTTTCGCCGGTGACGGTGATCGTCTCGGCGACGGCGCCGACCTTCAGATCCGCGTTGATCTGCGCGGTGAAGACGCCGGAGAGCTCGACGCCTTCGCGCTTCAGCGTGCTGAAGCCGGAGAGGCTGAACGTCACGTCGTACGTGCCGGGCCGCAGGTCTTCGACGCGGTACTGGCCGGTGCCGTCGGTGACCGCCGAACGGACTTTTTCGATCAGGGCCGGGCTGCTGACTTCCACGGTGACCCCAGGGAGGACCGCCCCCGAGGCGTCACGAACCGTACCGGCGATGGTGGCCTGTGCGAAGGCCGATGCCGGAAGAAGAAGTAAAACGAACGCGAGCAGAACACGACGCATGTCACGCTCCTTATGTGTGGAGCGCAATCATACAAAGACGAAGAAACTTTTTTACAGGGATTTCATGCTTTGTCGCGCGGCCGCGATCGTCCTGTCCACATCTTTGGATGTGTGCGCCGCCGAGAGGAACCACGCTTCGAACTGCGAAGGCGGGGGGTAAATGCCGCGTTCGAGCATGCCCCGGAAGAATTTCGCGTACCGATCAGTTTGTGAGGACGTGGCGTCGGCGTAGCCGCGCACCGGCCGATTCGTAAAGAAAGGCGTGAGCACCGACCCGACGGCGTTGACGTGCAGCGCGACGCCCGCGTCGCGCGCCGCATCGGCGAGCCCGCCGGCGAGCCGCGTGCCGAGCGCGGCCAGCTGGCGATAGAGCGCCGGCGACAGCTTGTCGAGGCACCAGATGCCGGCCGTCATGGCGAGTGGATTGCCTGAGAGGGTGCCCGCCTGATAGACGGGCCCGGCCGGCGAAACGAGCGACATCAGATCCGCGCGGCCGCCGTAGGCGCCGACGGGCAGGCCGCCGCCGATGATCTTGCCGAGACACGTGAGGTCGGGCGTGATGCCGGTGAGCTGCTGTGCGCCTCCGGCCGACGCGCGGAACCCCGAGATCACCTCGTCGAAAATCAGCAGCGCGCCGTGAGCCGTGCACGCCTCTCGCAGTCCTTCGAGAAATCCCTCCGCCGGCGGGACGACGCCCATGTTGCCGGCGATCGGTTCGACGATGACCGCGGCGATCTGATCGCGGTTGGCGTCGAACAGCGCGTGCACGGATCGCAGGTTGTTGTACGAGGCGACGAGCGTGTCCGACGAGGCGCCTTTGGTGACGCCGGGGCTGTCGGGTGTCCCGAACGTCAGCGCGCCGGATCCCGCCTGGACGAGAAACGCGTCGGCGTGGCCGTGATAGCAGCCCTGGAACTTGATGAGGCGATCGCGCCCGGTCGCCGCGCGCGCCACCCGCAGCGCGCTCATGGCGGCTTCCGTGCCGGAGTTGACGAAGCGGACCATCTCGAGCGACGGCATCAGCCTGCGCACACGCTCCGCGAGCGCGACTTCGAGCGGGCTCGGCGCGCCGAAGCTCGTGCCGTCCTTCGCCGCGCGGGCGATCGCCTGCGTCAGCCCCTTCGGCGCGTGGCCGTGAATCAGCGGCCCCCACGACATCACGTAGTCGATGTACTTGTTGCCGTCGATGTCGACGAGCGTCGCGCCGGACGCGCGCTTGATGAAGACCGGGGAGCCGCCGACCGACTTGAAGGCGCGGACCGGGCTGTCGACGCCGCCGGGCAGCAGCTGCTGCGCGCGCGCGAACAGCTTCTTCGATTTGTCTGATCGCATAGGGAAGCGTCAACGTTATCAGAAGACGCTCCCTAGTCCCCAGCCGCCAGCCCCTAGTCCCCAGTCCCCAGTCTTCAGTCTCCAGTCAGAAGTCAGAAGCGATAACCGAGTCCGAACGTCATGCCGTTGGTGTTGAGCGGAGACGCGCTGAGCGTCGAGTCGGCGGCGATCCGCGAGTAGCGGTACGCGGCGTCGACGATGAACCGCGCGCCGATGGGAATCTGGACGCCGCCGCCGAGCGTGTACATGAACGCCGAGCTCGACGCGGGCATCGTCACGGCGCCGGACGTCGTCAGGATCGACGTCACGTCCTGGCCGGTCGACGGCGAAGAGCCATCGGGCATCGCGCCCGACACGAACGCGAACGTCGGCGACGGGTTGAGGTGGGCGACGCCGGCGCCGCCGAGCACGTACGGCAGGAACATCTCCGACACCGGGATTTCCAGCTTCACGCCGCCGATGGAGTAGACGGCCGGAAGCGTGCCGCCGCCGGTGACGCTGAGGCCCTGACCGTTCTGCAGCGACGAGACGGTGCTGTTCAGCGTCGGCGCCAGGTCTCTCTGGAGATTCTTGAACCATCCGAGATCGCCGAACACCATGACGTGCGGCGCGACGCGCACTCCGCCTTCGATCA